>JAEUJT010000381.1 GCA_016793525.1 Archangium sp.
GACCGCCGCGAGAAACGCCTCGGTCAGGGCTACGACCCCGTCGGCGATCATGCTGTCGACCGCCCCTAAGTCTACAATCAGATCGAGACTCGCCGGGTTCAACGAATGGGTCGCCAAGAACTTGGAAACACTCGACGCCAGCGTTCCGCTCTCGAACTCTTTGCGGGTGATTCGGACTGCGAGCCCGGTACGGTTGACAGCCTGAAGCGCCGCCAAGGTGAGATCAACGGGCCTCGAAGGCCCAGCAACCGGCGTATATGGAACGCTTAGTCCGCTGCATTTTTTGAAGGTGAGATCGGCCCCATTCTTCCCGGAGTCCGCGATCTCAACCGGGTCGATGAAGTAACGCGCGAGCCCGGACACCGCCCCCTCAATCTTCTTGAATGCGGTTTCGATGTGCTTCTGGAGTGGCTTGCTCTGAGGGTTCTCGACTACCTGAAGAAGTGGAGTGATCCCCTTCTTGACGCTCGGCGCTAGCACTGACAGCGCGTCCTTCTCAGCAGCTTTCAATTTCAGGGCCGGCACGTAGTGCTTCGCTGGGAACGGCATCACGTACCCCCTGGTGGCGACCACAAGACGAGAGGCACGACCTTCGACTGAAGGTCACGGAGGTAGCTTCCCAGACATTCCTTGGGGGCGCTCCCCGGTGAGAAGCAAATCTGGAACACCTTATCGAGATAGGCGCGTGACGAGACGCGGGAACGTAGCTGCTCGACACCGACGGAATCGCAAAGCGCAAATAACATCGCCTCCAGACACACGATTTTCCCGCTGAGGCGCGGCACCACGTGCACCACTCGTGCAACGGCGTTCAATGCGCGCTTGTCTCCAGACACGAGCAGGGCATCGGCACTGGCTGCTGAGGCGAACAGCTCAACCTCTCCGACGTCGATATTCTCTACGCCGACGAGCAAAGTAGCGGTGTCAGTTGGCGGAGCTGAGGCCGCAACCCGTTCCATGGCAATCGGCACGAGTTCATCCGCGAGAGCGTCACCGAGGTGCTTACGCAGCTTCTTCGAGCCTCGAAGCATGTGAGGGAGGGCGGCCAATCGTTCTACCTCGGAGAGAGTTCCGCCGAGGAGCTTCGCGGCCTCTTCGAGCAGGCCAACCGCCGCGAGCTTGCAGAACGCGTCCGTATCAACGAGGAGACGCATCAGCCTCCGGGTCCCCCTTCACACACCGAAGAAGGGCCCGGTCGCTGTCGCTTGCCGAATCAAGGTCGACATACTCGTCGAACTTCTCCCTGATGGCACGCGCCCCCCCAAGATGCTTGTACGCAGCCTTGAGCGCGAGCATCCCCATGGGGAAATCTCGCGTCCTTCCAGTCCAGTACCAAAGCAGGCTGCCGAGATCGATCCCCCTCGCCTTGGCTTGAACCGAAGCAGCGACCGCGAACCGCTGAAAATGGGTGAGCGCGGCTCCGCTCGGAGGTGCCGGTGGATCATCACCGAGAGCAGCCGCCACGGCATAGCGATCTGCTGCCCGTTCCATTTGCGATCGGTCCACGACTTCGTCGCTTTCGTCCACGACTGGAGCATCAGCACAATCGCCAGCAGCGATGTGTCCTGCTTCATGGGCGACGTGAGAGAACAACCTCGCTGGATAGTCTGTGTCGTGGCCAACGACGATGACCGGACGCCCGTCGAGCACACACGCGAGCCCTTGGAATCGCGGCGTCGGGAGCTTCTCGATGTGAATGACCGGGATGCCCCTCCGCCACAAGTTGATGACGGCCAGCTCCAGAAGCGAGCCGCTTTGAGCGGTTAGCTCTTTGTGCCACCGACATGGATCGGTAGGCAGAGTTTCAGGGGCCGGCAAAGGAGCACGAAGTGACCGGAGTACCGCTCGCGCCACGGCGAGTGCCGCGTGAATCGTCGCCGCAGGACGCGGAGCATCATCCTGTGCAACTCGTCGCAGGCGAGCGTTCCCGTAACTAGGGGGCGCTAGTGGTGTCCTGGAGTCTCGCACCGCATCTAGGGAGACATGAAGGAATCGCGCGAGCCGAATCTCCAGATCGGCCACCAAGGCCGGGTCTTTCTCGCACGCCGGTGCCCACCAATCTGGAAGCAGAGCCGTCCGCATGAACGTGCGGTCATAGCCAGCCTCCTTGGATGCTCGGCGGAGCAAGTCTCTGGGTAGCTTGTTCGCGGGACGCCTCCTTCCTCACGGCTACACTACTTTCGCGGTCTGACACATCAACATCCGCCCAAGGGCGCTCAGCTCGCCTGCTTGGCGTCGGCCTCGAAGAGCTTCTCCAAATCGGCCCGGGCCTGTTGCGCGCGCGCCTGGAGCTTCGACATGTCGCCGCGGTGCTCGAAGCTGTCTTTGAGCAGGTGCTCGTCGTGGGCGCGAAACGCCTCCATGGTGCGCAACACTTCTGACGACGGGAGCCCCAACAACCCCAACACGTCGCCCGTCAGCTCGATGCTCGAGGCGAACGTCTCGCGGTTGACGTGCTCGATGTTCAGCGCCAGCAGCTCGTACGCGTGCTGCCGGTTCCGCGCGCGCGCCACGATGGTCAGGTGGGGGAAGTGCTTCTGCACCACCTTCGCCACCTCGACCGACTTGTCCATGTCGTCGATGGCCAACACGAAGAGCTTCGCCTGCGCCGCGCCCGCCGCTTGGAGCAGCGCGAGCCGCGATGCATCGCCGTAGAAGACCCGGTTGCCGAAGCGCCGCACGAAGTCGACGTGTTCACTCGACGCGTCCAACGCCACGAAGGGAATATGCCGCGCCGTCAACACGCGCCCAACCACCTGGCCCACCCGACCGAAGCCGGCGATGACCACGGGAATTTCACCTTCGTGCACCACCGTGTCGAACGCGCGCTCAGGCTTGGGAGGCTGCAGCCGCGGCGCCAGCACCCGCTCGAAGGCCGCGAAGGCCAGCGGCGTCACCGCCAGCGACGCGCTCACCACCAGCGTCAGCAGCTGCACGACGTCGGGCGGCAGCACCGCGTTCGCCGTCGCCAACCCGAAGACAACAAAGGCGAACTCGCCGCCCTGCGAGGTCGATACGGCGAGGCGGAGCGCGCCCAACAACGAGCCTCCACGCCGCCGGCCGATGCCGAACAGCACCGCGCCTTTCACCAGCAGCAGCCCCAGCACCAACCCCAGCACGGTGAAGGGCTTCGCGATGAAGAGCGACATGTTCACCGACATGCCCACTGAGATGAAGAAGAGCCCCAACAACAGGCCCTTGAAGGGCTCGATGTCGGCCTCCAACTCGTGCCGGTATTCACTGTCAGCCAAGAGCACGCCGGCGACGAACGCGCCAAGTGTCGCCGAGAGCCCAATCGTCTCCATCACCACCGCGGTGCCCACCACCACCAGCAGGGCGAAGGCGGTGAACAACTCTTGGCTGTGGAGCGCCGCCACCTGCTTCAGCACCGGGCGCAGCACGAAGCGGCTCGCCACCACCATGCTCCCGAACGTCACCGCGACGCGCAGCAGGCCCAGGCCGGTGTGGCCCTCCACCGGGCTGGCGTGTGCGCCCAGCAGCGGCAGCAGCGCGAGAAAGGGGATCGCCGCGAGGTCCTGAAACAACAAAATGCCGAAGGCGATGCGGCCATGTTGCGCGGTGAGCTGGTTTCGCTCGGCCAGCACTTGCACCGCCAACGCCGTCGACGAGAGCGAGAGCGCGAAGCCCGTCACCAGCGCCGCCACCGGCGAGAGCCCGAAGCCCAACCCCAGCAGCGCCAACACCGCGGTCGTCGCACCGACCTGCAGCCCTCCGAGCCCGAAGACGTGCCCGCGCATCTGCCACAGCCGCGACGGCTGGAGCTCGAGGCCGATGATGAACAGCAGCAGCACCACGCCCAGCTCGGCGACGCTGCTGACGCGCTCGACGTCGCTGACGAAGGCGAAGCCCGACGGGCCGACCACCAGCCCCGCCACCAGGTAGCCCAACACGCTGCCCAGGCCCGCGCGCTTGAAGAGCATCACCGCCACGACGGCGGAGATGAGGAACACGACGGCTTCGTGCAAGGCACCCATGCGGGGCCACCTACCCGACACGGCGTGCGCTGGCGCTGGGAATGCGCTGCGCTCCGCCCGCCCGTTGCGTCAGTGCTGCGCGGGTCGACCCAACCGGTGCCGCGCCTGCGTCGACGCGGTGGTCGCGTCTTTCGTACCCGTCACCGTCAACACGAGCTCATGCATCGGCAGCTGCGCGTAGCTGATTTCGACCGGCTCGTTGAGCTCGGCCACGCCCGCGGGCAGCTCAATGTACGTGCGGCCCACCCGCATCGTCGCGCCGGGAGGCAGCTCGACCCGCACCGTCACCGGCGTCGTCAGCAGGGCCGTGCGCTTCACGTGCATCAGCAACCGCGCGTGCGTGCCGGTCACCTCGAGCGGCTGCCAGCTGGCCGAAACCGCTCCCTGGAGCTGCTCCGCCAACGGCTTCGGAGGGGGCTCAGGCAGAGGCTCCACCTTCGACTTCGCGCAGCTGGTTGCGACGCACAGCGTCACAAGCAAGAAGAAACGGCGCATTCGACCTCCACATCTGTGCTGCGGATCCATGCGGAATGACGGTGTGACATTCTTTTCGACCCACCCACAATGGAATAGAAGCGCAATCGAGGGACGGATCCCACACCGGTGACGACGCATACCAGCCAGCCCGCTGCGGGCCTGCCTTCGACCGGCTTCCGCGTTCTCATCGTCGAAGACAACCCGCACATCATCGAGATGTACAGCTACGTGCTGAAGAAGCTCGCGGCCAACGAGCTCAAGGGCACCACGCCGCTCGAGGTGCACTTCGCCGCCGACGGGCACGCCGCGCTGGCCATGCTGCAGGGCGCCTCGTTCAGCTTGGTGATGACCGACCTCTACATGCCGGTGATGGACGGCTTTCAGCTCGTCGAGCGCATGCGCGGCGACGCGGCGCTGCAGGGCATTCCCGTGATGGCGATCTCCGCCGGAGGCACCGACGCGAAAGACCGCGCGCTCAAGGCCGGCGCCAACATTTTCTTGAAAAAACCCGTGCGGTTCGCCGAAGTGATGGACACCGTGAAGCACCTGCTGCGCCTCTCGTAGACAAGCGAGTTTCCCGACCGTGTCGATGACCCGAGACAAAGTGAGTGGCGACGCGCTCTTCATCTTGAAGAGCCTGCGGGACAACGCCCGTGCGGGCCGCTCCAACAAGCTGGCCGACGTGAAGGTGGCGCTCGAGAACAGCGTCTCGCTCGAGTTCGACAGCTACTTCTTTTTCCTCCGCAAATTTCACTACATCGCGATGGACCGCGAGGCCCAGCTCAAGCTCACCGACAACGGAGAGCGCGCGGTCGACGGCGATGACCTCGACGCCTTCACCACCGAGGTCGCCGACTTCTTCGCCGACCAGATCTCGGGGCAGGGCGAGAGCGACCCGGGCAGCATGACGATGATCGACGCGCCGGCGCCGCGTCCCCCGCCGCCGCCCGCCACCGACATTCTCCTCGAGGAGCAGCCGAAAATGCCCCAGCCGCCTCCCCCGCCGCGCGGTGGCCGCAAGCCGCCCGCTGATGACCCTCCGACCCAGGCCCAACCCATGCCCCACGTCACTGCTCCCGAGATGCGCCCTGGTGGCGCCGGTTTTTCTCCCACTGCCCCCGCTCCGCTCCCGTTGACCGCGGTCGCCTCGTCGGCGTCGCAGGTGCAAGGGCGGGCCGCCGGCGACAACGGCGACTCCCGCTACCAGAAGCTCGACGCCATCGGCCAAGGCCCGCTCGGCACGGCGTTCAAGGGCAAACAGAACGCCCTCGGCGTCGACGTGGCGGTGAAAGAAATCAAAGACATCTTCGGGTACTTCTCGTTTCTCCAGCGCAGCGAGGTCATCAAGCGCCTGAAGAAAGAGCTGTGCGCCCAGGCGCAGGTGCGCCACCCCGGCGTGGTCGCCATCATCGACCAGAACACCGACGTCGCCCGGCCGTACTTCGTGATGGAGCTCTGCAAGTCGAGCCTCCGCGAGAAGCTCGACGCCGCGAGCGGGCGCGGGTTGGCGGTGCCGCTCGCCATGCGCTACTTCCTCCAGATGTCGTACGCCCTGCGCGCCGCGCACCAGCAGGGCCTCACCCACCACAACATCAAACCCGAAAACGTGCTGTTCGACGCCTACGGCAACGCCAAGCTCGGTGACTTCGGGCTCTCCCGCGTCATCGAGGTCGACCAATCGAAGGGCATGCCCCAGGTCTTCGTCGGCACCGGCGGCATGGGCTACATGAGCCCCGAGCTGATGGGCCGCACCAAAGAGGCCGGCGCGTCGTCTGACGTCTACGGCCTCGGCATTCTCCTCTACGAGATGCTCACCGGGCAGCTGCCGGGCCGCCGCTCGCCGCTGCCGAGCGAAGTGAATACCGAAGTGCCGGCGAAGCTCGACCCCATCTTCGACAAGATGACCCACGACCGCAAAGAGAGCCGGTACCCCGACTTCGAGGCGATGCTCGACGACTTCTACAAGGCGTTCAGCGGCAAAGAGTACTTGGGCAAAGGCGACCTGCTGTTGTGGAGCGAAACCGCCTGACGTTCAGGGTAGGTGTCGCACGCACTCAGACGCCTGGTGTGGGCCTGACAAGTGCAGTTGGCCATTCGTACAGTGAGCTGTTGGGTCGCTGTTCGGTCTCTACAAAGGGTGTTCCGTGATCCGTCAGACCTTCCTCTTGGCCTGCGCCGTGTGCGCCTTCTCCTCGCCGGCCTGGGCGCAGTTCGACGGGCTCGACCTGTCTGACACCGCGCCCGCTCCGACGCCGGCCCCCGCGCCCACGAAGAAGGGCGACAAGAAGCGGGGCGCCGAGCCGAAAGAGGTGAAAAAGCCCGAGGCTGCGCCCGCGCCAGCGGCGTCGTTGGAGCTCGACCTCTCGACCACCGCCGACGTGAAAATGGTGCTGGTGACGCCGCCCATCGTGAAGGTGACCAGCTCCACGGGCGGGTTCGCCGGCTTCGACACCAAGAAGACGTCAGAGAAGTTCGACCCCGCGGGGCACAAGAAGGCGGTTGCGGCGTTCGAGAAACCGCTCGACGGCAAGGTGCTCTCGGCCGACGTGGCCTGGGCTGCGCTGACGCGTGAAAATGTGAGCCCTGGCACCGTCGACAAGCCGGCGTCGATTCAGAAGCTGGCGCGCAGCACGAAGGCCGGCTTCGTCGTGGTGCTCGACGGCACCAAGAGCGGCACGCTCGCCGCCACCATCTACGACGCCAACGGCCGCACGCAGGGCAAGCCGCTGAGCGCGAAGACCGCCGATGAGCTCGCGCCGTTGGTCGCCAAGGAGCTCATCGAGCTGTCGAAGAAGACCGCCGCGCCTGTGGCCGAAGCGCCCAAAGACGAGCCCACTG
>JAEUJT010000385.1 GCA_016793525.1 Archangium sp.
TCCCAAGGTCGCGCGCAGCCGAGCCAGCGCGTGGCTCATGGCCGGCGTGCTCAGGCCGACCCGCTTGGCCGCACGCGACACGCTGCCCTCCTGCAGCAGAGCATCGAATGTCTCGAGCAGGTTGAGATCGAGGTCCATCTCATCATTGCACCACATGAAACATGTGGCGGCAGTACGTTCATTGGCGGCAACAGGCGTTTACGGCGCGCTTCCTCGGCAAAGACTCGCATTTCAGAAGCCCGATGATGTGCCGGGAGCGCTGGGCTGCATTGAGCTCATGCGGTTCGTCAGGCGCTTCGTTGCCGCGCGTTCGGCAGACGATCCACCGTCGATTTCATGAACGCCGATGGGCCTGCGCGACACGAAGCCCGCATGCCCATTCGCTTCTGTTGTGTGGTGTTGGTGCTTTCCGCTGCCGCGCACGCTGTGCCGGCGATCGAGCGCACCGCCAGCCCCTTCGAGCACCGCTTCGGGTTCGGCGCCTACGTCACGGGTTCGGCTGGCGCGTATTCGGCCGGCGGCGTCGGAGGTCGAATTCGCGTCGAGCTCACGTCGTGGCTCGGTACGGACTTCTTCGGAGAGGCGCTGCTGGTGTCCAACCCCGGAGGGTTGCGGCACGATCACCCGATTGGCTTCAACCTCTTCGTGCCGTTCTCGTTCGGGCGCCTGCGCGTTCGTCCACTCGCTGGCATGTGCGTCACGTTCAGCTTCATCGAGCCGCTCGAGCCTGGAGCCCCTCGTGCCGATGATGTGATCTTCGGTGTGCACCTCGGCGCTGGCCTCGAGCTCGCGCTGCACCAGCGGCTGTCTTTCTTCGTCGAAGGCAAAGGCATGGTGTGGGTGGGGCACGATCGCGCCGTCGCTGGGTGGACCGGGTCGGTCGACAACGACATCTCCCTCTCCCCGCTGGGGCAGGCGCAGCTCGGGCTGACCGTTCACCTGTGAGATGGCTCGTCGCGATCTGCTTCGCGGGGTGTGGCGCCGCGCCCACCTTCACCACGTCGCAATCGTGCGGCACGTGCCACGCGCCACAGCGCGCCGAGTGGGAAACATCGGCCCATGCGCGGAGCGACAGGACGCCGGCGTTCATTGCGTTGTTGCCTCGGGTCGATGCCGAGTGGGGCGCCAGCGCACGTGCGCGGTGTGAAGGGTGTCACGCGCCTGGGCACGGCGACACCCACGCCATCGGGTGCGCCAGCTGTCACCTCGCGACCGGCAACCGCGGCACCGCCAACGGAGCGCTCGAGGTGCGGCTCGACGCGCCGGTCTCCACGGTCCGCTCGGTAAACGCGCCGCACGCCACCACGCAGCGCGGGTTTCTCCAGGCATCGGAGCTGTGCGGTACCTGTCACGACGTACGCGGCCCTGGCCTCCTCGACGAGCCGACCTTCACGGAGTTTCAAGCGACGAACCCACCAGTTGGCACGACGTGCATCAGCTGCCACGTCTCGTCGGGTCACGGCTTCGAGGTCTCCGATGGCCTCACGCTCGAGCGTACGGAGCTCGCGGTGCAGGTTCGCAACGACGGCGCGCGGCACCGAATTCCGACGGGCATGGCGGCGATGCGAGACATCTGGGTCGACGTCACGATCGAAGACGAAGCGGGGCGCCGCACAGAAGCCGCTCGCGTGATCGAGTTGGGCGCCGAGCTCGATGCACCGCTGTTCATCGACGCCACGTTCATTCGCCCGCGCGGGTTGCAGTTCGGCGAGTCGCGCAGCTGGTCACCGCCCGACGGCAGCCGCATCGTCGATGCGCGCCTTCAGCGTCGCCGCATTCGAGACGCCGCTCGTCAGGTACTGGGTCTCGAGTGAGCTCAGGGCGCGACGACGTTCGTCGGCGTGAAAGCCGCGCCCGCGCCACTGCTACCTCGCGGCCGCCAATCGTCTGAACCCGCCCTGGCGACTGAATGGGCGTCATCGGCAAAGCAGCTCGCCGACGGGGAGGGCGATGATGCGTGACCGGCCCGCTCCTACGACTTCAGCGGCGGCGTGGCGTTTGGCGGTTTTACCTGCAGCTGCGCGTCGATGTGGCGAACGGCGTCGGCCTCGTTGCTGAACAGCGTGGGCGCCATGCCGATGACGCGGAAGATGAAGGCCATCATCACCCGCGCGGCGGCGCTCTCCACCACGAAGGCGAAGATGAGCGAGCCTGTCCCTCCGGTGATGGACGAGAACGACTTGCGCGCTTCGGACGACACATCTGCGTCGCGTCGAATGATGCTCACCAAAGGTAAGCCCGCTACGTCGGGCTCCGTCAGCCGGCGCTTGTACCCATCGGCGTCTGCGGCGCTCACCACCCCCGTTGAGCTGGTGCGGAAGTACCGGTGCCCACCCGGCGTGAGAGCGAAGTCATAGTGAATCGGCATGTGACACCTCGTCGGTTGGAGAATGTGACGTGAGCCACGCGTGCGCGGCCCGCTCGTCGCTGAAGAAATGCATCTTCTCGGCGTTGCCGATGATGCGGAGGAGGAAACCCATCACCACCCGCAACGGCGCGCGGGTCAGCACCGTGGCCGAGTGCGGGCGCCGCCCGGAGAGCACCTTCGACGCGAGAATCTTTCGCGTCTCGGAGCGCAGTTCCAACAGAGGGTCGGTCGCGACGATGAGCAACGGCACGTCGCCGTCGACTCCACCGGGCTGCACCCGCTCGACGAAGAGCTCCGCCTCGGGGAGGCCCACCACGCCGGTGGGGTGCACGCGGGTGTACGGCCGGCCAGACGCGGTGACGCGGCGCTCGAAGGTGACGGGCATGGGTTAGCCCTCCACCGGAGGTACCGAGGCGAGCCACTCCAGCGCCGGCGCTTCAGAGGCGAAGAAGCGCGTGCGCGTGCTGCCCGACATGCGCACCAGAAAGCTGGCCAGCACCCGAAGCGGCGCGTTTGTCAGCACGATGGCCGACGACGGCGTGCGCGACGCGAGGTCTTTCGAGGCCAGCACCGGCCGCGCTTCGGCCGCCACCGAGATGTCGGGCTCCACGGCGACCACCACCATGTGCACCCGGCCGTCGACTCCGCTGGGCGAAGAGCGGGCCAGGTACTCGCGCGCGTCGGCCTTGGTGATTTCACCGGTGGCCACCACCCGCGTGTAGGGCTGGCCGTTGCTCAAGGTGTGGCGCTCGTAGATCATGGTCATGGCGCCACCTGCTCGGACAACCACGCCACCGCGCCCGCCTCATCGTGGAACAGGCGCACCCGGTCGTTCCCCTTGGACATGCGCATGAGGAAATTCACCAGCACCCGCACCGGGACACTGTCGATGACAATGGCCATTCGCCCCGGTCGGTCGGCGATGGTCTTCGAGGTGAAGATGCTGCGCGCCTCGGGGGAAATGTCCAAGCTGCCGCGAGACAACATCAGCACCGGCAGCTCGAAGTCGGGCGCGCTAGGGCCCATACGGCTCGCGTAGTCGCGCGCGTCGGTCGCGTCCAAGCTGCCGGTCGAGGTCAGCACCGCCGCGCGCAGGCCAGTGGGCAACGTCTTCGTTTCGTAGGCGATGGGCATGGTGGCTCCTCACTTGCCCGCGTGGGGCGACGCGTCGTGAATGCCGAGCTCGGCGAAGACCACCTTCAGCGCGTCAGACAGTCGCCGCAGCGTGCGAATGCGCGTGGTGTCGATGCCGAGCTGCGCGATGGTCTGCGCGATGGCGGGGCTGATGCCGGTGAGGAAACACTCCGCGCCGACCAGGCGCACCGCCTCGCTCATGCGAATGAAGCTGTCGGCGGTGCGGGTGTCGACGACGGCCACGCCGGTGATGTCGATGATGACGAACTCCGCTTGGTCGCTCGAGACGCGGGAGAGCAGGTGTTCGGTCATCTCCGCGCCGCGCACGGTGTCGACCATGCCGATGATGGGCAGGGTCAACACGCCGTCCCACACCGAGATGATGGGGGTGGAGAGCTCGCGCAGCGCCATGGCGCTCCGGTCGGCGATCTCTCGGTTCTTGCGCTCGATTTCTTCGATGTGCGCCTGCCGCGCCGCCTCGGCTTTCGCCAGGTCGTCCATCAGCACGTTCATGCCGACTTCGATGTGCAGGAACTCGTCTTCGGCGGCCGTCGCCGGAATGTCGATGCGGTGGTGGTATTCTTTACAGGCGGCCTTCGCCATGGCGTCGACCACGGCGTCGATTCGGTGTGAGTCGATGTTCATCGGTGTTTCCTTTCCCAAACTGCGGTTGTGAGTCGTTCGTCGCTCCACTCGGCCCAGGCGCGCGCGCCGCCGCCCGGTGTGTTTTCGATGACCAGCCGTGAGGCCAAGCGCCTGGCGCTGGCCAAGCCCGAGCCGAACGACGGAGCGGGCTCGTCGAGTGGCCGCACTCCGTCGGGGCCCAGCCGGTCGCTCCGGCCACCGTCGCGCAGCACCGCCTCGGTGAAGCCGGGCCCGCGGTCGACCACCTCCACCGTCCACGCGACGGCCGACAGCTGCACCCAGGCCTCGCCGCCGCCCGCGTGGCGCACGGCGTTGCCGGCGAGCTCGGCCACCACCAACGACAGCTCGTGCGCGCGGCGGACAGTCAGCTCGCGCATCGCCGCGTCGCGCACCCGTGCCGCGAGCGCCAACACGTCGACCCGGCTCTCCAGCGCGGCGTGAATGACGTCGGTCATGGCGCGGCCTCGTCGAAGTCGATGACCAGCACGCACGCGTCGTCGTTGGGCCGCGCGGCTTGGGCGATGAGCGCCTCGGCGAACGCGTCGGCCGGAGGGCGTGTCTCGGCGTGCAGCAGCGTGGTGACGGCGCTCGCCCGCAGCCCATCTGACGCCAGCACCCAGCGCTGGCCCGCGCGCACGTCGAGCGAGAAGGGGCGAAACCGGTAGCGACCCGAGCCGACGATGCCGGGGATCGACACCGGCCGCGCCACGCCCTCGGGCCCGAAGATGTCGATGTTGCCGACTCCGGCGAACGTCGCGCCCTGGGCGTCGATGCGAATGGCCGCCAGCACCACGCCGCGCAGCCCGCCCAACGCGCCGTGCACGCGAGCGAACACCTCGTCGAGCCCATCACTCGCGGTCGCACGTACGGCGACGGCGGCGGCCTGGGCGCTCGCCTCTGCATCGGGCCCGTGCCCCAGCCCGTCGATGACCGCGAAGAGCTGCACGCCCTTCACCTCGGAGATGACCGCCGCGTCGCCGCAGCTGCTCAGCCCAGGCATTGGTCTCCAGCGGGAAACCGCCGTCGCGCGGACGCTCATGGCTTGCGCACCCGCCGAAGCCCTTTGACGTGGGTGCCTCGCCCCGGCGCGGAGTCGATGATCAGCTCGTCGAGCAGCGCCTTCGTGCCCACCAGCCCGCGGCCCAAGCCGGTGCGCGAGACGTACCGGCCCGACAGCACCTGCTCGAGGTTGGAGATGCCCGGGCCCTCGTCGTCGGCCACCACGTCGAAGCGGTACGCCGCCGACTCTTCACACAGCGAGAGCATGAGCGTGCCGTGCTTCGCGTACATGTAGATGTTGCGGCCGAGCTCCGACGCGGCAGTGGCCAAGCGCACGCCGTCGGTGACGCTGAAGAACCCGCGCGTCAGCTGCTGGCTGGTGCGCTGCACCACCAGCACGTCGGCGTCGGTGCGAATGAGAATGCGGTGTACGCGCGGCTTGGCCAGCCCTCCGCCGGTGATGGCGCGGCGCGCGTCGGACAGGGGCAGCGGCTTGCTCGGAGTGCCGAAGAGGCGCTGGCCGGCCTCCACGCACGCCAGAATCTCGCGGGCGTCGACGACATCGACGTCTCCGGCGGGTAGCCCGGCCGAGGTGGGCAGCGTCTTCATCACGCTGCGGGCGCCGAATGGGCCCCAGGTGGCGACCAACAATGGCTCGAGGGCGTGGGCGACGGTGTGCATGGCTCACTCCACCGAGACGATGCGCACGCGCAGCTTCTCCAGCGCGCGTTCGAGAGTGAGCGCCGTCTCCACGTGTTTCAGGTCGATGCCGAGCTCGATGAGCGTCACCGCTACCGCCGGCCGAATGCCCACCAGCACCGCCTTCACCCCGAAGGAGCGCGCGATGGACGCGGTCTCGCCCAGAATCTTCGCGGCGAAGCTGTCGACGATGGACAGCGCCGACACGTCGACCACCAGCCCGCGCACCGAGCGTTCGGTCGACAGCCGCTGGCTCACCGACTCCTGGAGGAACCGGGCCTGCGAGTCTGACAGCTCGGCCGGCACGCTGACGAAGACGCAGTGGCCGATTTTCAGCATGGGAATGAAGCGCTCAGCGATGTGCATGGGTGGCTCCGGAGTGGACGGCGGGGAATGGGGCGGCGTTGCACCAGGCGCGGAGGCGTCGCTGCGCCTCAGGCACCAGGCCGAGGAACTGCACGCCGAAGGTTCCGCTGCGGGCCCAACACACGACCCCGCCTCCCTCCAGCGGCGGCTCGCGCGGCCCGACGTGTACGGTCAGCTGCACGGTGGCTCCCGGTCGCGCCGACACGAGGGAGCGAACGAAAATGGCGTTGGGTGTCAGCGCGAAGCTGAGGCCGGTGTGGCGCGGCTCCCCGGCGCGGGTGTCGCGCACCTCCACCGCGTACGAGGCCGCGACCACGTCCTCCACGCAGAGGTCGACGAGCGGGTAGCCGAGCGCGTGGGTGAGCCGCTGCAGCAGACGCGAGGGCTCGACGTCGAGGGGAAAGCGCCGCTCGGGGTGCAACGTGAAGGGTATCAAGGGCAGGTGCGTCGCGCTCCGCAGCCGGCCCCAGGTCGCCTCGAGCTTCGCCACGTCGACTGGCGCGCAGAGCACCACCGCGTCGCACGGCACCGCCTGGAGCGCGGCCATGGCCTCGGTCTCGGCTGAGACGGGCACGGTGATGAAGCCGCTCAGCTCGAGCACCCGCTGCACCACGCGCATCGGGGCGCCCGGCTCACCGGCCAGCAGCACCGTGCGGCAGCGGAGGCGGTGGGGGACAGGCGCTGAATCCACGGTCGGCGCCAGGCGCGCCTTCACGTGCGCCAACCGCACCGGCTCCAGCAGGCAGTCGTCGAGGCCCAGCGTGGCGCAGCGCTCGAACACCGCGCGCGGCGTGAGCTGCGTGGCCACCACCGCCACCGGTATTCGGCGCAGCACGGCGTGGCGCATCAGCGCCTCGAGCTCACCGTGGGCCGCGGCGGAGATGCCCTCGGCGCTCACCAGCACCAAGTCGGGCAGCTCGTCGGTGAGCCGCGGCAGCGCCTCCGACACCGTCGACGCCTGCAGCGGAAGGCACCCGGCCTCGCGCAGCGGGCGCAGGAGCCGCCCTTCGACGTCGGGCCCAGCGTCGATGAGCACCACCCGCTGGAGCGGCGCCACGGGAGCAACGCGAGGGGCGATGAACATGCACGAGAAGATGCGCCCGCGCGCCGCAGCGCGGCATTGGGGACAACCCCTACCCCGTCGGGAAAGAACCCCTAGACCGACGCGGGGGCGCTACCGCTCCGACGAAACGAGGCCGATTCGCACCGCGTAGCGAACGAGCGCCGCCACGTCGTGCAGGTCGAGCCGCTCCATGATCTGACCGCGGTGCACGTCGACCGTCTTCACGCTCAACCCCAGCAACGCGGCGATGTCTTTCGTGGTTTTCCCCTCGGCCACGAGCTGCAGAATCTCCCGCTGGCGCGGCGTGAGCGGATCCACCGCCGAGCCCGGAGCCTCACCGTCGGCGCGCTGCCGCATGGCCTCGACCACCTGCGTGGAGATGCCGGCGCTCAGGTACACCTGCCCCTTGGCCACCGCGCGGAGCATCAGCGGCAGCTCCTCGACGCACGCGTCTTTCAGCATGTAGCCCGCCACACCGCTCTTGAGCGCGTGCACCACGTAGGCCTCGTTGGCGTGCGTCGACAAGATGACCACCTTCGTGCGCGGTGACTCGCGCGACAGGCGCTCCGCCGCGTCGAGGCCGTTGAGGTTGGGCATCGCGATGTCGAGCAGCGCCAGGTCGGGCTTGTGGGCGCGCACCAGCTCGAGCGCTTCGCGGCCGTCAGACGCCTCGCCGACGATCTCCACGCCGCCCAAGCGCTCGAGCAAGGCCCGCACACCCGCGCGGACCAAGGTGTGATCGTCAGCCAAGACGATGCGCGTCGTCACGGCGACTCCGCTCGCGCCATCGATGGAGGCCTGCGCTGCGCCGCGACGTTTTCGAGGCTGGTCGGCGTGGTGGGCAGCTCGACGTGCACGCGCGTGCCGTGGCCCGGCCGAGCCTCGATGGTCACGGTGCCGCCGAGGGCCTGTGCGCGCTCCCGCATGCCCACCAGCCCCAGGTGACGCTGCCCAGGCGCCTGCGCGTGTGTCCCCTCCACGTCGAAGCCCACGCCGTCGTCTTGCACGACCAGTTGAATTCGAGACACGTCGATGGCGACGCTCACGTCGATGCGGGTGGCCTGCGCATGGCGAAGCACGTTGGTCATCGCCTCTTGCACGATGCGAAACGCGGTCGTCTCCAGCTCGAGCGGCAAGCGCTCCAACGTCGGCGGGGCCTGCACACGCACCTGCAGCCCGCCGCGCCTTCCCTGCTCGTCGACGAAGACCTGGAGCGCGGGAATGAGGCCCACTTCGTCGAGCAGCGGTGGCCGCATCGAGCGCGACAGCTCTCGCGTGGAGCTGATGGCGTCGTCGATGATTTTCAGCGCGTCGTCGAGCCGGCCGCGGAGCCCATCGTCGACCGGCTGCTGCCCCGCCAAGCGCAGGTTCAACTTGATGGCGGTCAGCGCCTGACCCAGCTGGTCGTGCAGCTCGCGGGAGATGTGGCGGCGCTCC
The DNA here is from genome assembly GCA_016793525.1 of Archangium sp. Next base: position 8,712 of record JAEUJT010000385.1, read on the forward strand.
TCCTCCTTCGCCGCCTCGAGCCGCCGCGTCACCAGGCGCAGGTCGTCGTACGCGCGCTGGAGCTGCGCCTCGGCCGCCACGCGCTCCGACGTCGCCAAGGCGCGCGAGGTGAGGTCTGCCAGGGCCGCTGCGAGGGACTCGTCCTCCGGGGTCCAGGTGCGCGGCGTTTCCCCGATGAAGTCGTGGCACAAAACGCCCACCAGCCGCCCGCCCACGCGCAGCGGCGAGTCGAGAATCGAGGCCACGCCCAGCGGGAGGTACACCTCCGACAGCTCGCGGGTGCGGGGGTCGGTGCGGGCGTCGTGCGCGGCGATGCTGCGCGTCTGGAGCAGCGCGGCGAAATACGCCGGGTGGGCCGTCGCGTGCAGCTCGAGCCCCGTGTCGTGCCGGCCGGTTTGCCGCTCGTACCGGTCGATGCAGCGGAGCGTGGTGTGGGTCTCGTCGAACAGCCACACGCTGCAGCGGCCCACGTCGAGCAGGCGGCTCCCGGCTTCGGTGAGCTCGGCGGTGGCCTCGGCCAACCCTCCGCGCAGCACCGCGTCGCTGAGCGAGAGCGTCACCAGCGCGGCTTGGGCCTGCAGCTGGCGTTCGGCATGTTGCCGCCGCTCGGTCACGTCCATCGATACGGCCATGAGCACGTGGTGGCCGTCTTGCGTGACGATGCGCCCGCGCGACTCGAGCCAGATGAGCCGGCCGTCGGGGAGCAGCCTGCGGGAGGCGCCGCTGATCTCGGTGCGTGTGCCCGCGAGCATCTCGTCGCGCATGCGGAAGATGGAGTCGCGGTCGTCGGGGTGTACCCAGTCAGAGAAGACCTGCGTCACCGTCGGCGGCTCGTCGAGCGTGCCCAACAGCTTGCGAAACTCCGTGGTCCACGTGCCCTGCATCGGCTTCGTCGACAGGTTGATGGACCACGCGGCGACGCCGGTGGCCTCCATCGCCAAGCGCAGGTGCTTCTCGTGCTCAGACAGCGTGCGCTCGGCGCGCCGGCGCTCGGTGGCCTCGGCTTCGGCGCGGGTGAGCTCTCGGCGCGCGTCGTCGAGGGCGAGCTCGACGTTTCGCATCGCGCGGTGCACCACCAGCATCAGCAGGCCGGTCAGCAGCGCGTAGCCGACCGACACCCGCACCCACGGCATCACGCCGCGGAATTCGTCGAGGCTCAGGTCGAGCCGCTCGCGTACCGACAGGCCGACGCCGAGGAGCGCCGCGAAACTCAGCCCCAGCACCGCGATGCCGCGCCGCGGGCCGAACACCAACCCCGCCAGCACCGACGCGAGCGCCAGCAGCAGACCCACGTTGGGCAACGGGCCGAACACCGCGATGGCGCTCAGGCCGAGGGTCGCCAAGCTGAGAATGAGCAGGCCTCCGCGCCAGGCCATCGACGCGCTCGGGAGGGCGGAGGCGAGCAGCGCCAAGCCGATCGACACCGCGCTCACCGCGATGACGAACGGCCCGTGCTTCTCGTGCTGTCGGTACAGAACGAACAGCACCGCCGGCGCGAAGCAGGTCATCAGCGTCGCCACCAGCCGCACCGTCGCCGGGCGCCAATCACCGGCCGCCACCGCACCTGGTGAGCTGGTCGTCATCGTGCGTGCGACCCCCATCAACGCCGCATCGTACCACGCCGCGCCGGAGCCCCGCGCGGAGGCCAGAGGGTTTTGGATTCAGGGCCTTGCGCAAAGCGAAACGCGCACGGCAGGTGCGGTGCTACTTGAGGGTGGTGAGCATGACGCCGCCGTCGGCGCGGTCCCACAGCACATAGGCGGTGTTGTTCAGTGAGTCGACGTAGAGGCCGAGCCGGTTCGCTGTGCGCGGCGTGGGGCCAATCGTCACCACGTCGCCACCGAAAGGAATCTCCACCAGCATGACGA
>JAEUJT010000474.1 GCA_016793525.1 Archangium sp.
GAGGCGCGCCCGGCAGACCACGCCCGCGTCGTATTCAGCGCAGCTGGCGGTGGAGGTGCACGTCGGCCGACACCCCAGCACCGTACCCGTGGTGCCGAAGGGCGAGGTGAAGCTGAAGCTGCCTTCACACACGCCGGTGCGCGTGCCGATGCTGCAGTCGGAGTCGGTGGTGCACGACGCGTAACAGAAGTACGGCGCGACGACGGGCGCGCGCACGAGTGGATCTGCCCGGCACATGCCGCTGCGGCACGCGCGGTCCGCGGGCAACACGCCTCCGTCGGTGAACGTCTGCGCGGCGCACGGCGCCAACCCAAGGCCAGCGCCTTGGTTGAACTGGCACACGTTCGACAGGTTGCTCGACGCGGAGGGGTCGTCGTACGGCTGGCAGCTCTGGCCCGCGCGGCAGGAGGTGTCGACGGTGCAGCGGGTGCCGAAGCCGTTGTCGGTCATGCACAGCCCATATTCGCGACCGTTGGAGTCGCCGTAGAACCCGACGCAGGCCTCGCCCGCGGGGCAGACGCCCGACGCCTTCGGGTTGCAGAAACTGCGGCACAGCGACACCGACGCCGACTCAGGCACGCACCAGAGGTTGGGCTGGCAGTTGCTGTTGGTACCGGAGCGCGTGCACGACTCCCGCACGCCCCGCAGCCCGTTTTGCGGGAGGTAGCAAACGCCGATGGGCCCTTCGCCTTCGAAGACGAGTGAGGTGCCGCCCGCGTAGGTGAGCCGGTAGCAGATGTTGCCGGCGGGGCAGCTGGCCGGCGAATACAGGTTGCAGGCCTGGAGGCAGAACGAGTCGCCGTTGAGCTGAATGCAGGCCAGGCCCGGGCCGCAGGTGACCTCGGGCGGGCAGGGCTGCATCGCCTGCGCGCCGATGCACGTCGCGTCAGGGCCGCAGCGGAGGCCGTTGGGGCAGTGGTCGTTCGACGTGCAGTGCACGCAGGCCCCTTCGGCGCTGCAATGGGCGGGGCCGGGCGCGTGGCACTGGCTGTCGTCGACGCAGCGCTGGCAGGTCTTCGCCGCCGTGCACACCGGGGCGTCGCGCGGGCAGTCGCTGTCGTCGCCGCATTCGACGCAGGAGTACGCGTCGGCGACGCAGGTGCCGGTGCCGCAGTCGTCGTCGCTGACGCACCCGGTGAAGCGGCACTGGCCCGCGACGCAGCGCTCGCCCAGGCCACACTCGAGGTCGTCTCCACACGGCGCGACCGCGGTGCACACGTCGCGGCGGCACACCTCGGAGAGGCCCGCGACGTGGCAGTCTTCAGGGGAGTCGCACGGCGTCGGCACGGCCGCGTCGGCGGCGGGGAGGCCCGCATCATCGACGAGCGACGGCTCGCTGCACGCGGCCAGCGCCAGCACCAAGGAGAACCAGAAGCGTCTCATCGCCGAATCCGCGTCAGCGCCGCGGCGACGCGGTCAGCCACCCGCGGCCATGCGCTTGTTCAGCGCGCCGTAGAACTCGTTGAGCAGCTTCTCGTGGAACGGCTTGTAGAAGTGCTTGTCGCGGAAATTGCTGTCGCTCTTGAAGCGCGTCTCGTGGAACACCTTGCTGCCCGTCGGGGTGTCTTCAATCATCAGGCGCTGAATGCCCTGGCTCTTGTTGTTCGTGGTGTAGCTGAAGGTGAACTCACCGGTCGCGGCGTCCATCTTCATGATTTCGAACGAGACGGGGATCTTCACGCCGAGCGCGATGTCGAGCTCGAGAAAGAAGACCATGCCTTCTCGTATCGCGGGCTGCTCGTTGCCCTTCGTGTAGACCTTGCCGGTGGTGCGGTCGAAGGCCATTTCGTAGCGGGCCGTGTCGTTCCACAGCTCTGACGGCTTGATGGTCTTCAGCGTGTCCATGAACTTCGCGGCCGACGCGTCGAGCGTGTACGCCTTGCCGTGCACGCCGTACCCCGTGCATTCCTCGATGGTCTTGTGGCCGCCGACGAAGGTGGTGAGGTTCGGGTTGGCGTCGATCAACTTGCGCACCGACTTGGCGATGTTGCCCGGCGGCTTGTAGCTGGTCGGCGTGGTGCTGCTGCGGGGCGTCTCGAAGGTGTCGCGGTTGCGCGTGCGGCCGCGGGTCGACGCCGGCGTGGTGGTGCCGGTGTTGGCGGGCGTGGCCACCCGTGTGCTGTCGGGAGCAGTGGTGCGCGGGGGCGTGACGACGCGTGGGTCGTTGCGTACGGGCATGGAGAAGCTCCGAAAACGGAAAGGGAGTCTCACCCTATACGACGGTCTGGGGCCTGACGAGAACCAGCGTCGTTTTCCAGGCGCGAGGGGCCGCGCCATGCGTGCTAGGCGCGGATGCATGTCGCAAGCGCTCGTTTCGTTGCTGGCCGAGTTGGTGGGCATCGACTCCACGTCGACGCTGACGAACCGCCCGCTGGTGCAGGTGCTCCGCCGCCGGCTCGAGGCCGCGGGGTTCTCGTGCGACGAGGTGATGTACAGCGACGCCGCCGGCGTCGAGAAGGTCAACCTGGTGGCGACGTCTGGCGCTGGCCTGCCCGAGCTGGCGCTGGTGGGCCACACCGACTGCGTGCCCTACGACGTGGAGTGGAAAGAGGCGCTCACCCTTACCGAGCGGGGCGGCATGCTCTACGGCCGCGGCGCGTGCGACACGAAGTCGTTTATCGCCTGCGCGGTCATCGCCGCCGAGCGGACGAAGGGCGCGCGCACCAAGGCGCTGCGCTTGGTGTTCACCGCCGACGAAGAGCTCGGGTGCCTGGGCGCGAAGAAGCTGGTCGAGGTGCAGAAGGGCCACGCCAAGCGCGCCATCGTCGGGGAGCCCACCTCGCTGCGGCCCATTCGCGCCAACAAGGGCTACTGCCTGGCCGAGGTGGAGGTGCACGGGAAAGAGGGCCACAGCGCGTACCCCGAGACCGGCGTCTCTGCGGTGTTCCAGGCGGCGCGGCTGCTCAACCGGCTCGAGGCATTTTCTCTCGGAGCGCTGCGCGTCAAACGCGACGAGGCCTTCGTGCCGCCCTTCACCACGCTGAACGTCGGGTTGCTCTCGGGCGGGCGCGCGAAGAACGTGATTCCCGGCGCGTGCCGCTTCACGCTCGAGTGGCGGCCGCTCCCGGGACAGGCGACCGAGGTGGTGCTGCGCGAGGTGCAGCAGCTGTGCGCCGCGCTCACGGCGGAGACGAACGGCGCCTTCAAGGCCACGGTGAAGCCGCTGCGAATGGACCGCGGGTTCTCCACCCCGCCTGAGGCCGACGTGGTGCAGTTCCTCTCCGCCGCTTCGGGCCGCGCGCCAGACACCGTCGCCTTTGGCACCGAGGGGCCTCAGCTCGCGGCGCTCGGCGCGACGCCGGTGGTCTTCGGGCCCGGAGACATCACGGTGGCGCACCAGACCGGAGAACACGTGCCGGTAAACGAGCTCCACCGCGCGGCCGAGGTGCTCGAGGCCGCGGTGTAACAGTTCTGCGCATAGGCAAGCAGCTCGAGACGACGTCGAAGGGTGCGCTGGTGGTGGCGTACGACGTGAAGAAGCTCGGCGCGCAGCCGAAGGCCCGGCAGGCGGAGCTCGACACCTTTCTGCGTCAGCTGATGATGGGCTTCACCGAGACGCGCCGCTCCATCGACACCATAATTGAGTTTCGCGCAGCGAAGTAACGCCGCGCGTCGTCACCAGCGTCTCGCGTCGCGGCTGAGGACTTGGCCGCCTCCGACGGCGGTGCTCGCCGAGCGGTGAGGGGGCGTCACCGAGGCGGGTACGCCGCGTCGACCGCGTCAGCGAACGTTTCGAGCACGTCTTCGACGTGGCGTTGGCGCGCGGCCTTCGACGCGAACGACTGCCCGAGCGCGCCGTCGAGCAGCAGCGATGCCAGCCCGTGCACGAGCGACCAGTGCATCGAGACCATGGCCTCGAGCTTCTTCGGCGACGGCCGGTGGTGCTGGAGCCGCTCGGTGATGAGCCCCCGCAGAATCGCCATCGCGCGCTCACCTGCCGCGGCCGCCGAGGGGTGCGCCGAGAGGTCGACCAGCTCGGGCCGGAACATGAGGCGAAAGTAGACCGGCTGCTCGAGCGCGAAGTCGACGTAGACGCGACCCGCTTTCGCCAGGCGCTGCACCACCGTGCCCTTGCCGTCGGCGGCCTCCATGCGGTCGGCCATCAGGCTGAAGCCGAGCTCGACCAGCGCCGCGACGATGGCCTCTTTGTCGGCGAAGTGGTGGTACGGCGCCTGGTGGCTCACCCCAGCCCGCCGCGCCACCTCACGCAACGAGAGGCCGGCCACCCCTGCTTCTCCCACCAACTCCACGCTCGCCTGCAGCACCCGCGCACGAAGATCGTCGGACATATCGGGCGTTCTGCCGCGCCGTGTAGACAGTGTCAAGCGATTGACTTGACACTGTCTGGTGGTGCCGACTAGACACTGTCAAGTGGGCGCTGGAGCCCATCGGTTCGAAAGGTCGACACATGGTGCTGTCTCGAGAGGCGAGGGTGATGTCGGGCGTGACGCTGCTGACGGTGCCCACCATCGTCTTCGGAGGGCTCACCGTGTTGGCGGTGGTGACGCAAGGCGCGCACGGGTCTCCCTTCGCGCCCCCGCTGACGGCGTCGCAGCAGGCGCTCTACCGGGCCGGCCACGCCCACGCGGGGGTTCTGCTCATTCTCTCCCTCGTGCTCCAGGTGTTGCTCGACTCGGCGGCGCTCTCACCGACGGCGAAGTGGGTAGCGCGGGTGGCGGCGCCGTCGGCGGCCATCCTCTTGTCCGGAGGCTTCTTCGGCATCGCCCACCTCCCGGCGCTGGGCGTGCTGCTCTGGCTCGGCGCGGCGGCGCTGGTGACGGCGACGGTGGTGGCCGGGGTGGGGTTGGTGAAGAAGAGCGCGGCGTAGCTGGGAAATCGCCCGTTGAAGGGCTCCATGCGAGCTCCACAAGCGCCTGGCCAGCGAAGACCTCGCGGCGAAGGCGATGCTCGACGCGGTGAAGGGTGCCCTTCACGCTCATCCGCCCCGACCAGGCCGGCAAGCAGCGAAAGAACGAAGAGCTCGACCGGGCGTACGGCTCCACCCCAGCGGAGAAGGTCACGCTGCGCGCCGCGCCATCGGAGAAGGCCGCGCCGATGGTGGAGCGCTCCACCGGCACCAAGCTCAAGGTGCTTCGTCAGGAGAACGGCCTCGCGCAGGTGCGCGACGAGTACGGCAACGAGGGCTGGGTCGACGACAGCTCCATCGTCGCGCGGTGAGGTGGGGTGGGTGTTCGATTTCCGCGAGTTATCGAACGACTTGTTTGTAATTCCTCCTGGTTCTGTGACGCAGGCCCGACGCTGTCAGGCATGAACGCAGGCCGCAGCGCGCTTCGTCTCAAACTGCTCGTCGTGGCGGCGCTCGCTCCGCAGGCGACCGCCATGGTGCTGGTCGGGTTCAGCACCCACTTCCTCGTCGTGGTCGCGGCGTCGCTGGTCGTGCCGTGTGTGTTCGTGGCGATGGGGCGTCACGCGCGCGAGTGGCGCTACGCCGTCGGGCTCATCGCCGCGAATGTGACGTTCAGCGCGCTCACGTGCCTGTGGCTCCCGAGTGCTCCAGCCCGGCGCCATGACGACGGGTTTGGCGTGGACGGCGCTGGTGTTCGCGCTGAGCCGGGCGCTTCAGTCGATGCCGCGCTTACCTTCGGCCCAGTAGGCCTTCACCAGCTGCTTGGCGTGAGGCGTGGAGGTCTCGCGCAGCGCACGCCGCATCGCCTGAATCGTCGCCGCTCGGCCGGAGAAGGCGACGGTCGTGTCGGGCGTCACCGCCGAGCGGAGCGCGGTCTCCAGCGCCCTGAAGTGCGCGTCGCCGGGCTGCCGCGCCACCACCGTCGCCTCGATGTCGAAGGCCTGGAGCGCGGGCGCCACGTCGGCCGGTGTCGTCACCTCGAGCACCGTCTTGGCGCGCGACTTCACCGACGCCGCGAGCGCCACCGAGGTCTCGTCACCGAACACCACCAGCGGGCCGCGCGCCGACTCGAGCGAGAGCGAACCCCTCGGGCCGAAGAACAGCACGCGCTGACCGACGGAGAGCGCCCGTCCCCACCGCGACGCCGGCTCCTCACCGTGAATGAAGGCGAGCAGCGTCATCGCGCCTCGCTGTGGATCCACGTCGATGGGCGTGAAGGTGCGCATGTACGACTCCGCCACCAACACCTGCACCTTGTCGCCTGCACCGACGGAGGTGCCTCGCAGCGCTGGGCTTTCGACGCGCACCCGGACGAACGCGGGTGACAGCGTCGTCACCTCCGCCGCGGTCCCTTCGCTGCAAATCCACCCGCCGACGGTTGCGCGCACCTGCTCGGTCAAAGACGCCATGGCATCACCTCCAGCCGAGGAGCGTGGCACCCGCCGAGCGCGGCGTGCGGTGAAGAAAAATGAAGAACAGAAGCAGAAACGCTGCGCCGTTACCGCGCGCGGAGCCGCCCGTCGGTGTCGACCAGCACGCCGGTGTGCGGGAAATCGGCGTTCGACAGCGTTCGCACCATCGCCGCGCCTCGACCCGCCACGTCGAGCGCCGGCAGGCCTTTGTCTCGCTGCAGCGTGGAGATGAGCCGCCCGTCGACGAAGCGCCCGTCGGCGCCGAGGGTGACGTCGAGCAGCACCGAGACGCCCAGCGGCCCACCCAAGCTGAAGCGGCCGTAGGTCGCGAAGTTCCCGAGGGAGTAGGCGATGAGGTGGCCTCGGTAGAGCTCCATGGCGCGCAGCACATGGGGCCCATGGCCGAACACCACGTCGGCCCCGGCGTCGATGACCCCGTGGGCGAAGGTCTTCAGGTCGCCTCGATTTTCTCCCAGGTAACGCTCGCTGCCGTCGATGACGTGTGTCGCCTGTGGCCCTTCGGCGCCGCCGTGGAAGCTCACCAGCACCAGGTCGTGCGTCTTCTTCGCGCTCGCCACCAGCGCCTTCGCGGCCTCGACATCGTTCACGTCGTTCGTCGCGGTCGAGGTGTGGAAGGCCACCAGCGCGACCTTTCGCCCCTTCACCACGCGCGTACCCACGCTCCCCACCGGGCCCGACCAGGTGATGCCTACGCCGTCGAGCGCCTTCTCCGTCTCGCGGCGGCAGGCGTCACCGAAGTCTCCCGCGTGGTTGTTCGCGGTCGACGCGAAGTCGATGCCCACCGCTTTGAAGGTCTCCGCGTACGTCGTGGGCGAGCGAAAGGCGAAGCAGTTGCCGCCTTTGCGGCACTTCGCGCTGGTGCCCGAGTCGCACAGCGGGCCCTCGAGGTTCACGAACGTCGCGTCGGCGTCGCCGAGGAGCGCCGCGACCTCGGCCAATACCGCAGGCGCTCCGCCCGGCGCGAGGTGCCCCGCGGGGACCGTGGTACCCACCATCACGTCGCCGACGGCGCGGATCCGCAATTCGTCGGAGGGCGAGGTGGGCTCCGCGGCCAGCAGCGCGGCGAGCAGCAGCGGCGTCATCGACCGGCGTCTCCCACCGGGCGGCGAACGACCTGCAGGTGGCTGCGCTTCTCGGGGCTCGCGTCGGGGTAGCCGAAGCGCATCGGCAAGGCGCGCTTGGGCTGCGCCGCGTACACGTCGCGCAGCTCGGCCTGGTAGCCCTCCCACGTGCCGAGGAACGACTTTTGAAACGAGCCGTACGTCTCCAACGTGAGGCCGGCCTGCTTCACGAAG
>JAEUJT010000477.1 GCA_016793525.1 Archangium sp.
GCGCTCATCGCGCACTCCGACGGCGGCTTCGGGTTCGGGGCGCCGGGTGGCAGCTACACCCTCGACGGGCGCGACTCGATCGGCGTCTTCCCCATCTCCTACGAGTGGACGCAGCTGTCCGGCCCTCCGGTGACCATCACCCCCAGCAGCGGGTTGGGCGCCGGCGCGCCGGTCATCACCTTGCCGGCGACGTTGTCGGTGCTGCAGTTCCGCCTCACCATCACCGACGGTGAAGGCCGCCAGGCGAGCACCATTTCCCAGGTTCGGGTGGCTGAGGCGCCGACCGCCTTCATCTCTCCGCCGTCGACGCTCGCCCTCACCAGCGGCCAGCCCATCACCCTCGACGCCAGCGGCAGCACCGACCCGAACGCGCTCCTGTTGGTGTTCTCGTGGTCGCAGCTCACCGGCCCGGCGGCGGTCATTACGCCGCTGCCCGGAGGCCGCTGCCTCGTCACCGCGCCCGTCGTCACCACGCCCACCTCGTTCACCATCGGCCTCAAGCTGGCGAACGCGTTCGGGGTGAGCGCCACGGCCACGCCGGTGACCTTCACCGTCACGCCGGCGGCGGTGCCCGATGCGGGGAACTGGAGCATCGACGTGCCGAGCCCCATCGCTGCCGTCGGTGGCCAACTCGTGACGTTGAGCGTCACCCCCCAAACCACCGTGGTGGGGGCGACCTTCGACTACGAGTGGACACCGGCGACCGACCCGCTGCCCGCGAGCGAGTGGGTGCTCTCGTCAGGCGCCGTGCAGACGCCGACCTTCATCGCGCCGAACCCCGTCGGCCTTCCCCGCACGCTCACGTTTCAGGTGCGGGTCACGGCGCAGAACGCCGCGCTCCAGCCGTCGCAGCTCTTCGGCACGGTGGTGGTCAACATCGCCGACGAGACCGCGCCGACGCTCATTGGCAGCACGCTCAACGGCGCGGGCCAGGCGTCGGGCGTCGGCGTCTCCTTCACCTTCAGCGAGCCGCTCGACCCGGCCTCGACGAACGGCGTGTACGTCTCCGACTTCAACGGCGGGCACGCGATCACCGTCACCGTCTCCGGCAACCAGCTCACCATCACCCCCAACGAGCTGTTCGTTGAGGGAGGCCACTACACCGTGACCTTGTCGAACCTGCGAGATCGCAGCCCGCGCCAGAACGTCGTGACCACGCTGACCAGAGACTGGTACCCGACGTTCAACTTCTCCGTCGCTTGGCAGTCGAGCACCACGAGCACCAACGAGCCCTACCCGGGGATTCTGGCGCACCGCGGCGGAGGCAACCCCACCGAGGTTCAGCTCGTCGGAACGAGGCAAGACGGCGGCGTGTTCGAGCCGTGGCTCCTCACGCCGGTGCTCGCCTTCAACCAGACCTGCGACCCCTGCATCGTCAACGATGGCCCGGCGGTGGCGGCGACCATTCAGAACGCGCTCCGCGAAGGCGACCGCGTCTTCACCCACCTGGGCCTGTCGCACGTGCAGCTCGAGCAGGCGGGGTTTGGGCCGGCGACGACGAGCCTGGTGCTCGCCGCAACTCCCCAGCGCGGGGTCTCGGTGCTCAGCCCGGCGACCGACGGCGTGTTGTATTCCGACGGCGCGACGCTCCGGTCGGTGGGGCCGACCAG
>JAEUJT010000440.1 GCA_016793525.1 Archangium sp.
TTGAATCATGCGCATCATTCGCTTGCCGCTGCCCTGCATGCGTGAGGCGACGCGCTGCACCGCCGGGTCGCTCGAGGTGCGCAGCAGCTGCTCGGTGCCGAGGAGCACCGCGTTGAGCGGGTTGCGCAGATCATGGCCCAATACCGCGGTGAACATCTCGTTGAGGCGCAGCGTCTCGGTGCGCTCCTTCAGTTCTTGGGTGAGCTGCTGCTTCTGGAGCGACAGCTGGAAGAAGACCTCGGCCTTGCTCTTGAGCACGTGCGGCTCGATGGGCTTGAGCAGAAAGTCGACCGCGCCGGCTTCGTAGCCCTTGAAGAGCCGGTGCTGATCGTCGACGCCGCCGGTGACGAAGATGATGGGCACGTGTTTGGTGCGTTCGCTCCCGCGCACCAGCTCGGCCAGCTCGAACCCGTTCATCTCTGGCATCTGCACGTCGAAGAAGGCGAGCGCCACCTCGTGCACCAGCAGCAGCTCGAGCGCTTGCCGGCCCGACGTCGCGGTCAGCAGCTCGACCTCGTCGCGCTTCAACAGCTCGGACAGCACCATCAGGTTCTCTTCGAGGTCATCGACCAGGAGGAACTTCACTTTTTGTGGCTGCATGCGGGACCTCCCTTTCTCGTTGGTCAGCCATCCATCGACTGGAGCCGCGCGGCGAGGCGCTCGAGCTCTTCAACTGCATCGACCGGGCCCGCCCCAATGGCGGCGCGCGGCATCGTCTCGATCTGCGCGGTGTGCGGCGCCTGCACCAGCGCCACCCCACCGGCACGCTGAATCGCCGCCAACCCCAGCGCGCCGTCGGTGTTCGCGCCCGACAGCACCACACCCGCGGCGCGCGCGCCGTACACCTCAGCCACCGATTCGAACAGCACGTCGATGGCCGGCCGAGAGTTGTGCACCGGGGCATCGGTCGACAGCGCGAAGTGGCAGGCCTCGCTCCTGGGCTCGTCGCGCTCGATCATGAGGTGGTACCCCGGCGGCGCGAAGTAGATGGTGCCCGGCTCGACGGCGTCTTTGTCGAGCGGCTCGCGGACCGGCAACGCACATCGCGGCGCGAAAATATCGCTCAGCAGGCTCGGCTTGCTGGCCAGCAGGTGCAGCACGACGACCACCGACGGGCGGAACGTGGCCGGCAGCGCTGGCAGCAGCGCACCGAGCGCTTCGATGCCCCCCGCGGAGCCGCCGATGGCCACGAGCCTAACGGGTCGCGCGGCGCTCATTCGATCACCTTTTGGTAGATGCGCTGCTCGCGCACGAAGTCGCTGAAGGCCGGGGCGTGGGGGGTGAAGCGCAGCGATTCTTTCGAGCCGATGCCCAAGAAGCCCTTGCGGCACAGCGCCTCGCGGAAGAGCCCGACCGCGCGGCTCTGCAGCTCTTTGTTGAAGTAGATGAGCACGTTGCGGCACGAGATCAGCTCGACCTCGGCGAAGACGCTGTCGGTGGCGAGGCTGTGGTCGGAGAAGACGATGTGCTGGCGCAGCGACTTGTTGAACGCCGCCCGGCCGTACGCCGCCGTGTAGTAGCTCGACAGCGGCACCTTCGCCCCCGACTCGCGGTGGTTGCGCTCGAAGCCGGCGATGCGCTCGAGCTCGTAGATGCCGGCCTCGGCCTTCTGCAGCGCCGGGGCGTTGATGTCGGTGGCGTAGATGAGCCCACGTTCGAACAGCTTCTCCTCGTGGAGGAGAATCGCCATCGACCACGCCTCTTCGCCCGTGCTGCACCCAGCCACCCAGATGCGGAATGACGGGTAGGTGCGGAGCAGCGGAATCACCCGCTCCCGCAGCGCGCGGAAATAGGCGGGGTCGCGGAACATCTCGCTCACCTGCACGGTGAGAAAGTCGAGCAGCTGACCGAACACCCCCGCGTCGTGGAGCACCTTGTCTTGCAGCTGGGAGAGGTTGGCGCACTGCATGCGCGCCATGGCCGTGAGCAGCCGCCGCTTCATCGACGCGGGCGCGTACGCGCGGAAGTCGTAGTGGTACTTGAGGTGAATGGCCTCCAGCAGCAGCTGGAGCTCGATGTCGAACTCCTTGGTGGTCACCGGCTCCTTGGCGATCTCTGGGGCCATAGGTCACCGCCGCATCCACACGCGAATGAGGGCGAGCAGCTTGTCGACGTCGAGCGGCTTGGCGATGTAGTCGTTGGCGCCCGCGGCGAGGCACCGGTCGTGGTCGTCGCGCATCGCCTTGGCGGTGAGCGCGATGATCGGCACCTTCTGAAGCTCGGGCCGTTTGCGAATCTCCCGGGTCGCGGTCAGGCCGTCCATCTCTGGCATCATGATGTCCATCAGCACCAGGTCGACGGTGGCCTGCGGGTCGCCGAGGCTCGCGGAGAGCGCGTCGATCGCCTCGCGGCCGTTGCGCGCGATTTGCACCTTGGCGCCGAACGGCTCGAGCACGCTGGAGAGCGCGTAGATGTTTCGCACGTCGTCTTCGACCACCAAGATGCGTCGGCCCTCGAGCACCGACTCGCGGTCGCGCGCGTCTTTGAGCATGCGCTGCCGCTCGGCGGGCAACGTCGACTCGACCTGGTGGAGGAAAAGCGTCACCTCGTCGAGCAGCCGCTCGGGAGACCGCGCGTCTTTGATGATGATGGTGCGCGAGAAGCGGCGCAGGTTCTGCTCTTCGGCGCGGGTGAGCGGCCGCCCCGTGTAGACGATGACCGGCGGCGACGGCACGTTGCGCTCGGAGATGGTCTCGAGCAGCCCGAAGCCGTCGAGGTCGGGCAGGTTGAGGTCGATGACCATGCAGTCGAAGGTCGACGCCTCGAGCGCGCCCAGCGCTTCTCCCGCGGTGGCAACGCCGATGATTTCCACCCCGTCGGCCTGGAGCAGCTCGCGCACCGCGTCGCGCTGGCGTGCGTCGTCTTCGACGATCAGCACTCGGCGGAGCGACTGCGAGATTTTCGTCTCGAGCTTGCGAATGGCCTCGACCAGCTGCTCGCGTTTGATCGGCTTGAGCCCGTAGCCGACGGCGCCGAGGCCGAGCGCGAGCTGCGAGTAGTCAGACACGGACACCACGTGCACGGGAATGTGGCGGGTAGCCGAGTTGTGCTTGAGCTGATCGAGCACGCCCAGGCCGGAGTGGTCGGGCAGGTTCACGTCGAGCAGAATCGCGCTCGGTCGGTAGTGCACCGCCGCGCGCACGCCGTCTCGCGCCGTGTGAGCCAGCACGCACAGAAAGCCGAGCTCGCGGGTCAGGTCGCGGAGGATCTCCGCGAAGCGGAGGTCGTCTTCGATGACCAGAATGGTGCGTGACGTGGCGGTGAGTGCCAGGTGGTCGTCGTCGATGGTCGACGGCTCCGGCGCGGCTGGCGCCACCTGGGCCACCGCGCTCGGCGCCTTCCATTCGGTGGTGCGAACCCGAGCGGAGGCCTTCGCCGGCTCGTCGGTCGGTTGGCGACGCGCGGGGAGGGTGAGGGTGAAGGTGCTCCCCTCGCCGACCGAGCTCACCACCGACACGTCGCCACCCAGCAGCCGCGCGAGATCTCGGGAGATGGAGAGCCCCAGCCCGGTCCCTCCGAACTTGCGTTGCGTGCTGCCGTCGGCCTGGCGAAAGGCCTCGAAGATGATGTCCTGCTGGTGCGGCGCGATGCCGATGCCGCTGTCGGTCACCGAAAACGCCACGTACCCGTCGCCCGTGGTCGCGACCCGCAGCGAGACCTCGCCCTTCTCGGTGAACTTGATCGCGTTGGAGAGCAGGTTTTTCAGAATCTGCCCCAGCCGCTGGCCGTCGGTCTCGAGTCGCTCCGGTGTTCCGGGGGCGATGGTCGCCGAAAACGCCAGGTGCTTCTCCTGGGCCGCCGGTTGGTAGATGCGGCTCAGCGACTCGAGCGCGGCCGCGAGCGCCACCGGCTCATGGTGGATCTCAATTTTGCCCGCCTCGATCTTCGACAGGTCGAGAATGTCGTTGAGCAGCGCGAGCAAATCGTTGCCCGCGCCAGAGATGGTCTGGGCGTAGCGAATCTGCTCTTCGTTGAGGTTGCCGTGTTTGTTGTCTGCCAGCAGCTTGGCGAGGATCAACGAGGAGTTCAGCGGCGTGCGCAGCTCGTGGCTCATGTTGGCCAAGAACTCGCTCTTGTATTGGTTGACCCGCTCGAGCTCGGCGGTTTTCTCGGTGAGCACGCCCTGCGAATGGGTCAGCTCTTCTTTCTGGTTCTCGAGCGCCTGCGCCTGTTCTTCGAGCTGGGCGTTGGTCTGCTCCAGCTCGGCCTGCTGCGCCTCGAGCCGCGCCTGAGACTCGCGCAGGGCCTGGCCTTGTTCTTCGAGCTCTTCGTTCGAGACGCGCAGCTCCTCTTGCTGTGACTGCAGCTCCTCGGTTTGGCGTTGGGTCTCCTCGAGCAGATCTTCGAGGCGGGTGCGGGCCTTCGACGAGGTGATGGCGACGGCGATGGGCCATGACGCACGTCGGAGCAGCTCGAGATCTTCAGGCCGGACCTGGTGGAGGAAGCCCAGCTCGATGACCGCGTCGGTGTGCATCTCCAAGACCGCTGGGGCGATGAGCAGCTCCCGGGCCCGGCTCTGACCGACGCCCGATGCGATGGGGAGGTGACCCTCGGGCACGTTGCGCAGGTGGAGCACCTGTCCATCACGCGCGACCTGGCCCACCAGGCTCTCCCCCAGCTGGAGCGCCGCCGCGCCCGCCCCCGCCGGCAGCGCGTAGCCCCCGACGCGCCGGTACCCGGTGTCGTCGGCGATGTAGATGCTGCCCACCTGAGCCTCGAGGACGGTGGCGAGGAACGAGAGAATGTTCTGACCCAGCACGTCGAGCCGCTGATCGCCTTGGATGCGGGTCGTGAGATCGGCGAGCCCGTGGCGGAGCCAGGCCTCGGTCTCTCGGCCCCGGTAGTCGCGGGACGACAGCAACGCGTTCATGGCAATGAGCAACAGCAGCACCGCCGAGCCGCCGCCCGTGACCAGCGCGGAGAGCTCCGACGCGCGCCGCCACTCGTCTTGCCGCACTCCGAGGAGCGTCTGCTCTTCCTTGAACATCTCGCTCACGAGGTGGCGGATCTGGTCCATCGACCGTTGACCGCGATCGGTGCGCACCACCGCCAGCGCGTCGCTCGTCTTTCCCGCGCGGTGCAGCGTGATGGTCTCCTCGAGCTCCACGAGCTTTCGCCCGGTCAGCTCTCTGATGGTGCGCAGCCGGGCCACCTGAATCGGGTTGTCGGCGACCAGCAGCGTGAGTCTGTCGAGCTCGGCGTGAATGGACGTGACGCCGATGGTGTACGACCCGAGGTAGCGCTCGTCAGACGTCAGCAGGTAGCCGCGCTGCCCAGTCTCCGCGTCTTTGAGGAACGACATCATCTTCTCGAGGTGCGAGTTCACCTCGAAGGTGTGGGCCACCATCGCGGCCGCGCGGCTGCGACTCTCGAGCGAGTGCCAGGTGAACAGCCCGATCAGCCCCACCGAGAAGAACGCCGTCACGAAGCCGAAGAAGAGCGTCTTCGGCAGCGGGAGACCTTCGCCTGGGCGCTGGTCGGTCGGCTGCAACGTCGTGCTGTTGGCTGGGTTCACGAAGACTCCTTCGGTTTGGTCCCGCACGGTTCATCGTCAACGCGCAGACGGCGCCCTCCCGCCGGAACCGGTGGGCCTTGTGGCAGTTCGCCACACGTGGCGATTTTGCGAAGGGTCGGGTGCATGGAAGTCATGTACAAAGTCAGGTCTCGGGGCGAAATTGCATGGGCTGTGCCTCGAAACTGCGGCCAGATTGAGATATCGCCGCCACCCCAGCTCGTTGTTCCCTTGCATCAAGGAGACGCCGCAATGCCTTCCGTCACCAATCGCCCCTCGACGCCGCGCCCCGCAGCCTCCACCACCCCCGCGCGCGGCACGTCGACGACGGCGCCGGCCACCACCGCCACCTGGAAGCCGTCGACCAACTCGGCGCAGGCCGCGAAGGCGCAGAAGGCCTTTGCTCAGTCCGAATATTCCGAGGCCGACGCGGCCGCGGCCCAGAAGGCGTTCAAGCTGCCCACGCTCAAGGTGGCCAAGGAGTTCATCGGCGATCAGATTCTCAAGGGCAAAGAATCGGTGCTCACCGCCAAGGGCATCACCCGCGAAGAATGGGACACCCACGAGCTCAACGCCGCCTTCAGCAAGAGCCGCTACTCCGATGACGACGTGAAGCAGGCGATGAAGAAGTTCCCGTTCCTCACCACCGAGGCCAAGGCCAAGGAGTACATCGGCCTGAAGATCGTCAACGGCAGCGAGTCGATTCTCAGTGCCAAGGGCATCAGCCCGGAGGCGTACGACCGCCACGAGTGCATCGCGGCGTTCGAGCGCAGCCAGTACAGCTCGGCCGACCTGAAGACGGCGATGAAGAAGCTCGACTTTCTCCGCAACGGCACGGTGGAAGACGCGAAAGACTACATCGGCCTGAAGATCATCAACGGCACCGAGTCGATCCTCCGCGAGGTCGGTGTCACGCCGTCGCGCTACGACTCGCAAGACCAACTCGCGGCGTTCGACAAGGCCGGGTACACCGCCGCCAACGTTCGCGCCGCCAAGCAGGCGTTCGACTTTCTCGCCGGCAGCTCCGACCAAGAGGTGAAGGAGTACATCGGGCTCAAGGTGCTCAACGGCTACGAAGAGATGCTGCGCGAAGTGAACATCGCCCCGCCCAAGCTCAACCCCGCGAAACCGGCCGACACGCTCTCGGCCTTCAACCGCAGCCGCTACACCGACGACGACGCCAAGGCCGCGCTGAAGAAGCTCCCTTTCCTCACCTCGCTCAGCGACGCCAAGAAGTACATCGGGCTCAAAGTGCTGCAGAACACCGAGCGCATCTTGAGTGAGGTCGGCATCACCCCCGAGGCGTACGACGCGCACGAGTGCCTCGCGGCGTTCGAGAAGTCTGGGTACACGGCCGACGACGTGAAGGCGGCGAAGAAGGCGTTCACCTTCCTCAAGAACCTCAGCGACAAAGAGGTCAAAGAGTACATCGGCCTCAAGATCATCAACGACTACGAGCAGATGTTGAGCGAAGTGGGCATCACCCGCGGCCGCGATCAGCGCGACTCCGGCTAACGCGACGTCGTCTTTTCAACGCGGTCAGCGGACGCGGAGCTGGCGTGATTCGGAGGACGTTCGGGTTGGAGATCGAGCTGCTCGCCCCGGTGGGCGGCTCGCGCGATGACCTGGCGAAGGCCGTGGCCACCACGTTCGGCGGCCGTCTGCGCTTCGGGTGGAAGTACCACGGCGCTGGCCATCTCCCCGACGGCCGGCCCGACTGTCAGCTTTCCCCGGCCACCAGGGTCGAAGCGCGCGGGCGCTGGGTGGCGTCGTTCGTCGATGACCCGACCATCGTCGATGACCTGAGGCCCGGCGCTGGTGCCCTCCGCATGGCCCGCACCGACGACGTGCGGCTCGCGGCGTGGCTCGAGCGGCATGGGTGGTCGAGCCGCCCGGCCCTCGAGGCGCGGCTGCGAACCACGCAGCGCACCTTCGGCGGTACCTTCGACGAAGACGGGCTGGTCGACCCGTGGGGGCTCCCGCTCGTGCGCTGGCACCGGCAGTCGGTCGAGCGCGCTCGGGTGTGTGAGGTGGTGCTGCGCCCGCTCGCGCCGAAAGAGCAGCGACGGGTGGTGACCGCCGTGCTGTCTCGCGCTGCTTCGTTGGGCTTCACCGTGCCTGCCGAGGCCGCGCTTCACGTCCACGCCGATGCCGCGCCGTTCCGCTCGACCGAGGCGTTGAAGCACCTGGTGCTCGAGTGGAGCCGCACGCGAAAGGCGTGGCTCGCCCGGCTGAAGCCGAACCCGCGGTGTCGCAAGCTCGGGCCCTACGCCGATGACGTGGTGCGGGTGGCGAAGGAGGCCGCTCCGTCGCTGCCCTTCGAGACGCTGGCCGCGGCGATGGTGTTGGCGGGGTTGAAGAGAGAGGTCGACCTCAACCTGCTCGGGCTGGTCGACCGCTTCCCCAAGCAGCCGACGGTGGAGGTGCGCTGCCTCCCATGTTCGCTCGACGCCGACGCGACGATGGCTCGCCTCGAGTTGGTGGAGTCGCTGCTCGACGCGCTGTCGTTGCCACGCTGAGCGCCGCAGCGCCTGGCGCTGGTGGGGGCCTGTGCGCTTCGCCTCGACTATCGATCACCGGTGTCACCCGGGTGATGGGTG
>JAEUJT010000501.1 GCA_016793525.1 Archangium sp.
GACGCGATGCGCGGAAGCTGAGACCGTTCCCAAATGACGTGCGAGGCGGCTTGGGTACAGTCCCCGGCTCATGGCCCACCTCGATCTCGTCCCCAAGACCGACGTCTCCAGCTTCCGCAAGCTCGCCATCGGCAGCTGGCAGACCGCGTATGACCCGACGGTGTACGGCACCCTCGCGGTGCGCATGGAGAAGGCGCTCGAGTACATCGAGCGGTTCCGCGAGGTACACGGCGTGCGGCTGACGGTGACGCACCTGGTGGCGAAGGCGGTGGCCGAAGGGCTGCGGCGCTGCCCCGACGCGAACGCGATTCTGCGCTTCAACAAGATCTACATTCGCCAGGGCGTGACGCTTTCGGTGCTGGTGGTGCAGACCGACCAGGGCGACGGCAAGGTCGACCTCACCGCCGCGAAGATCGAGCACGCCGAGACCAAGTCGCTGCTCGACATGGCGAAGGAGATGCAAGACGCTATCGACCGCGTTCGCCAGCGCAAGGACAAGGCGCTCGAAGAATCGAAGGGCACGATTCAGAAGATCCCCTTCGTGTTCATGAACCTGTTCATGAAGGTGTTGTCGTTTTTCATGTACACGCTGAACGTCGACCTCTCGTTTGCGGGCATGCCGAGAGACCCTTTCGGTGGAGCGACCATCACCAACATCGGCTCGCTCGGGCTCGATGTGGCCTACGTACCGCTCGTGCCGTACACGCGGGTGCCGATCTTCGTGGCTCCGGGTGCGGTGGCCGACGAGCCGGTGGTGCGCGACGGCCAGGTGGTGCCCGGCAAGATCATGCGCATCAACGCGTCATTCGATCACCGCTTCATCGACGGGTTTCACGCCAGCGTGCTGGCCAAGACGATGCGCGAGATGATCGAACAGCCCTTCGAGAAATTCGACCCGCTGCCGGCGCGCAGCAGCACAGCGGAGCGCAGCGGCGGCGCGGCGTAGCTTCAGGCCACCATCGAGAAGAAGTCGGCGTCTTTCCACACGCTGACCACTGCGCCGTCGACCAGCGCACGGTAGCCCGGCGGCATGTTCGCGCCGACGCGGGCCGCGGTCATCGCGCCCGACGAATTCGCGGGCAGCGTCAAGGTCACGCGACGCCCGTCGCAGAGAATGGTGAGGCTCGAGACCGCGCCTGACGATCCGGTGAACTCCACCCGGTTGTCTTCGAGCTGGCGCACGCGCTGGGTGAGCGACGTCGAGATGATGCGCAGGCGCGGAGGCTTCGCCGCGGGAATGACGGTCTCCTGCAGCCTCACCGCGATCGAGTCACCTTCGGGTGCGTCGAAGAGCATCACGTGGCGGGGCAGCGCGCGGCGGAGGGCCGCGACGGCGTGGGCCGGCGTGGTGCGGGTCGCCAGCGGCACGTCGAACGCGTCGGCGCCCGGCACGTGCACGTCGAGCAGGGTGGTCGGTGACTCGCTGACCTCTCCGGACAGGGTCCACGACGCGACGCCGCGTCGCTCCACCGTGAAGGACGGATCATCGCTGTGCAGCTCAAACCCCGGCCGGAACGGAATGACGTGCATGGCGCGCGGCGTCATACGCGAAAGGGCGCACCGAGCTCAACGCGCGACCCAAGCCCTCAGATTAATTGCCGAATTTATTCGCGAGGGCGAGCCCGAGCAGCATCGTTCCTGCTCCGATGCAGCAGCAGAGCACGGCGAGGATCCACAGCACCGAGGCGGCGGCGCGGCCCCACGAAGACTCCTGCAGCTCTTTCACCGCCCAGACTTCAAGGACCAGCGTGTACATCGCGGCCAGGCCACCCACGCACGGCACCGCGGCGGCGACGTTGGGGCCGAGGGAGTACGCCACGGCCCGCACGGTGGCGTTGAACCCGTGCTTCGAGGCGCCAAAGAGGAGCCCGCCGAGGTGCACCAGGCCGGCTCCGATGAAGAGGCCGACCGGGGCGAACATCAACGTCACCACCGTGAGCGCCAGGGCCACCAGCAGCGGCATGCCGCGCACCTGCTCGAGCAGCTCGAGGAAAGGCTTCAGCTCGGGCTTGTCGCCGAGCATCGGCAGGTTCTGCCCGATGTTCATCAGGTTGAACCAGAGGAAGGGGAACTGCGTCACCGCCGCCACCGACTGAATCAGCCAGGCGTACAGCACGGCGTCGACCAACGGCCCGTCTGGCTGCACGGAGGGGAAGAACCGCTGCGGCTCGATGACCGAGCGCTTCCATGTCTCGACCAGGCTCTGCACGAACCCGAGCTCGTCGCGGCGCTCCCAGGGGGTCGGAGCCCGCTGGGCGGTGTTCGCCGCATGCCCTCGCTCCACGCACGACGGGCACATCGTGCGCCCGTCGGGGTTGCACTCGACGCAGGTGAAGTTGCCGCAGCGGGGGCAGATCGCTTCGGTGGTGCGATCGGGGTGGCGCGCGCACTGACCGCGGGTCTGGAGCGTCATGCGCGGCAGTATGCCCGTTACGGCGCGGGTGGGGTGCGGCGTCGCAGCTGCTCGACGGCCATCTTCATCATCGGCGGCGCTTCGCCCGGAGGTGCCACCGCGAAGTACCGGTCGAACGCGTCGAGCGCGCGGGGGGTGTCGTTCTGGTCCATCGCCAGCAGCCCGGCGAAGAGGTGCGCGTCGTAGCCCTCGGGGTAGCGGCGGCCCAAGCGCTCGAGCTCTCCCTGCGCGGCGGGCACCGCACCGTCGAGCGCCTTCACCACCGCACGCGCGATGCGGGTGCGCACGTGGAATGGGTCGAGCCAGGTGGCGCGGGCGATGAAAGGGCGGGCCTCGTCGAACGACTGCCGGCGGAGGAGGTACAGCGCGAGGTTCGCCAGCGCGTCGGCGTCGTCGGGGTGCTGCTCGATCGCGTCGAAGAGGCCGCGGAGTCGGGTGTCTTCCTTCGGCGCCTCCTCCATCGGAGGTGCTCCGCCGGTGGCGGTCATCCCCTCGGTGCGCGGCGTGGCCTCGCGGGTGACCAGCAC
>JAEUJT010000508.1 GCA_016793525.1 Archangium sp.
AACGCGATCTTCACGCTCTTGCCGTAGGTGTCTTCGATCTGCTTCAGGGTCGGCACCACCCGGCTGCAGAACGGGCACTGAAAGTCGGAGTAGGCGACGATGGTCACCGGCGCGTTCTTCGGGCCCTTGGTGGGCGTACCCGCCAGGTTGATGTCGTTGGGGCCCAACACCTTGGCCGCCGGCTCTTCAGGCGCCGCGCCCGGGGGAGGCGCCGAGCCCGCGTTCTTCTGCAGCTCGGCGTACACGTTCTCGAGCTTGATGCCCTTGGTGAGCAGCTGATCGGCCTTCTTCACCTCTTCGTCGATGATGCCCTTGAAGGCCTCGAAAGGCTGCGCGCCAACGAATTCACGGCCGTTGACGAAGAAGGTGGGGGTGCCGTTGGCGCCCACTGCCATGCCGGCCGCGGAGTCGGCTTCGACCACCTTGGCGAACTTGTTCGAATCGAGCGCCGCCTTGAACTTGCCCATGTCGAGGCCGAGCTCTTGCGCGTACTTCTCGAGCGACGGGCGGTCGAGCGCCTGCTGGTTGGCGAACATCTTGTCGTGCATCTCCCAGAACTTGCCCTGCTCGTTGGCGGCGAGGCCCGCGGCAGCGGCGATGCGCGCGTTCTGGTGGAACGGCAGCGGCTGGTTCTTGAACGCGATCTTCACCTTGCCCTCGTACTGCTTCTCGATCTCCTTCAGCGTGGGCACCACGCGGCTGCAGAACGGGCACTGGAAATCGGAGTACGCGACGATGGTCACCGGGGCGTTCTTCGGGCCCTTGGTGGGCGTGCCAGCGAGGTTGATGTCGTTCGGCGCGAGGACCTTGGCCGCCGGCTCCTCAGGCGCACCGGCCGGGGGCGCGCTGCCCGCGGTCTTCTGCATCTCGGCGTAGAGGTTCTCGAGCTTCACGCCCTTGGCCAGCAGCTGGTCGGCCTTCTTGATCTCCTCGTCGATCACGCCCTTAAACGCCTCGTAGGGCTGCGCACCGACGAACTCGCGGCCGTTGACGAAGAAGGTGGGCGTGCCGTTCGCGCCGACCGTCATGCCCGCGGCGGAGTCGGCTTCGACGACCTTGGCGAACTTGTTCGAGTCGAGCGCCGCCTTGAACTTGCCCATGTCGAGGCCGAGGTCTTTCGCGTAGCCCTCGAGCGACGCGCGATCGAGCGCCTGCTGGTTGGCGAACATCTTGTCGTGGAACGGCCAGAACTTGCCCTGCTCGTGCGCGGCCATCGACGCCTCGGCGGCGATCTTCGCGTTGTTGTGGAACGGGAGCGGCTGGTGGCGGAAAACGATCTTCACGTCTTTGCCGTAGGTGTCTTCGATCTGCTTCAGGGTGGGCACCACGCGGCTGCAGAACGGGCACTGAAAGTCGGACCACGCGACGATGGTGACCTTGGCGTTCTTCGCGCCGCGGGCCGGGGCGTCGGGGGAGAAATCGACCTTGCGAACCGCGGGGGCCTGGGGCGCCGACGGGGCCGCCGCCTGGGGAGCCGGGGCCGGAGCGGTCGCGCCGTTTTCGATGGTCTTCGCGTACACCTGATCAGGCGAGGTGCCGCTGTTCACCAGCTGCTGCGCCTTGCCGAGCTCCTCGTCGATGAGGCGCTTGAAGTTGTCGATGGGCTGCGCGCCCGAGAGCTTGCGGCCGTTGATAAAGAAGGCCGGGGTGCCGGTGGCGCCGATCGACTGAGCGAGCTTCTGCTCCTGGTCGATCTGCTGCGCGATCTTCGGGGTGCCCATGTCGGCCTTCCACTTGGTCACGTCGAGGCCGATGTCCTTCGCGTACTGCTCGAGGTTGGCGTCTTCGAGCGCCGTCTGGTTCGCGAACATCTTGTCGTGCATGTCCCAGAACTTGCCTTGCTCGCCGGCCGCCAGCGCCGCCTGCGCCGCGGGCTTCGCGCGGTTGTGGAACGGGAGCGGGTTCTGCTTCATCACCACGCGCAGCTTCGAGCCGTAGTCCTTCTGGAGCTGCTGCACCGTGTTGTGGGCGCGGCTGCAGAACGGGCACTGGTAGTCGGAGAACTCGACCATGGTGACCAGCGCTTCGCTGGTGCCCTTCGACGGCGAGGCCTCGAGCGGCACCTTGAAAACGGTATTGTCGCCGCCGGGAGCGCCCGCGGGGCGAGCGGCCTGGGGGTTCGCAGGCGAAGGCGCCGCGGCAGAGGGCGCAGAGCCCGACGAGGGCTTGAAGACGTTACCGACCGCGAAGCCGATGACGCCGCCGACAATGAGGGCGATGAGTACGGAAGGTTTCATGAGTGGTTCTGCTCCTTTGGAAAAGCGAAGATGGCGTGGCGCATAGCATGAATGACCTGACCCGCCTCCAAGTTTCAGCCCACCTGCTCGACATGCGAGGCCGCCCGTGTCCGGTGCCGATCATCGAGCTGGCGAAGGCGTTGCGGGCGCACGCCTGCGTCGAGCTCTGGGCCGATGATCCAGCGGCGCGCGCCGACGTCGCTGCGTTCCTCCAGGCGACCGGCCACCGGGGCGAGGTGTCGTACGAGCACGGGGTCTTCCGCGCCGCCGTGACCCGGAGGGGCGGCGGGTGAGCTTCTTCATCGCCGCCGACCTCGATGCGCGCGTGCGAGCGCAGGTGGTGGGGTGGATGGACCCGCTCCAGCAGCGCCTGCCGGCGAAGTGGCTGCGGCCGGACAAGCTGCACCTCACGCTGGTGTTCCTCGGGCACCCGCCGGCTGATCGGCTCGAGGCCCTTCGCGCGCACATGGCGGCCGTGGCGACGCGCCATGCCCCGTTTCAGCTCCACCTCGCCGGTTCAGGCCGGTTCGTCACCGCGCGGGCGCCTGACGTGCTCTGGCTCGGAGTGGGCGGCGCGCTCGAGCCGCTCCACGCGCTCGCGGCCGATCTGGCGCGCGCGGCCGAGCTCGACCCGGAGCGGACGTACCGGCCTCACGTGACGTTGGCGCGCGGGCAGTCGACCGACGCATTGAAAGGGGCGGAGCAGGCGCTCCAGCGCTCGGTGACGGAGCCCTTCGTGGTCGACCACCTGACGCTCTACGAGAGCGCGAACGACCGCTACCGTGCGGTCACGTCGACCCCACTGCGAGCGCGCTGAATTCACCTCCAGAGTGTTGCCTGGCGCTCGCTGGCGACATTCGATGAGGCGATGCGAATTGGTTGGCTGGTTCTGTTGGCGGTGTCGTTGGTCGACTGCGCGCACGCCCCTTCCGCTCCCGACGTACCCGACGCGCCTCCCCCGACGCCGCACCCGTTCAACAGCCGGGTCATGAATCGGGTTGAGTCAGAAGACGCGTGGCTCGCCTGGCGGGTGGTTCGACATCTGATGCACATTCAGTCGCTCTACGCGGCTGTTCCGAACGTTCAGGTGCTCGGTTCTCCTGGCTCCCTGATGATCCAGGTGACCGACGTCGGCTACGTCTTCTCACCCTCGAATCCACCACAGATGGTGAAGTTTCCCGCGGAGTCCTCCGTGCTGGATCCCGAGACCTGGGGCTCGTTTGCCTCGACGCTGCCTCAGCCGCCCGCGGTGGCCGCAAAAGATGAGCC
>JAEUJT010000490.1 GCA_016793525.1 Archangium sp.
GTTTTTCTTCAGCACCGCGGTGATCAAATTCTCCGGGTTGCCGCACAGGCCGAACCCGCCCGACATGAGCGTGATGCCGTCGGAGAAGTCTTTCACCGCCTCATCGGCCGACGAGACGAACTTGTTCATGACCGCTCGACCATGAGGGCGATGCCTTCACCGCCGCCGATGCACAGCGACGCCACGCCGCGCTTCATGGAGTGCGCCTTCATGGTGTGCAGCAGCGTCACCAGCACGCGCGCACCCGACGCACCGATGGGGTGACCGAGCGCCACAGCGCCGCCGCGGATGTTCACTTTGGAGGCGTCGAGCTTGAGCAGCTGGTTGTTGGCGAGCGAGACGACCGCGAAGGCTTCGTTGATCTCCCAGGTGTCGACGTCGGACACCGTCTTGCCCGTCTTCGCCAGCAGCGCGTTGATGGCGTCGGTGGGCGCGATGGTGAACTCGACCGGCTTGCGCGCCGCGGCGGCGTGACCCGCGATTCGAGCCAACACCGGCAGATTCAATGCCTTGGCCTTGTCAGCGCTCATCACCACCAGGGCCGCCGCGCCGTCGTTGATGGAGGACGCGTTGGCCGCGGTCACCGTGCCGTCTTTCTTGAACACCGGCTTGAGCGTGGGGATCTTGTCGGGCTTCGCGTTTTTCGGCCCTTCGTCTTCCGTCACCAGCAGCGGGTCGCCCTTCTTCTGTGGCACCGAGACCGGGGCGATCTCCGCGGTGAAGAGCCCTTCCTTCTGGGAGCGAATGGCCCGGTTGGTCGACTCGGTCGCGAACTCGTCTTGCGCCCCGCGGGAGATCTTCATCTCCGCCGCGCACGCCTCGGCGCAGAGCCCCATGTGAATGTTGTCGTACGCGTCGGTCAGCCCGTCGAGCACCATGGAGTCTTTGAACTCCACGTGGCCCATGCGCGCACCGCCGCGGAGCTGCGACGAGAGGTACGGCGCGTTCGACATCGACTCCATGCCGCCGGCGACCACCACGTCGGCCTCGCCGAGCGCGACCACCTGAAACGCGTTCACCACCGCCTGGAGACCCGAGCCGCAGACCTTGCCGACCGTGACGCAGGGCACGCCGTCGGGGAGCCCGGCGAACCGCGCCGCCTGACGCGCCGGGGCCTGGCCGATGCCCGCGGTGAGCACGTTGCCCATGAACACCTGCTGCACCTGGTCTGGCTTGAGACCGGCGCGCTCGAGCGCCGCCTTGATCGCAATCGCGCCCAGCTGCGGGGCCGTCAACGAGGCCAGCGCGCCCTGAAACGCGCCGACGGGGGTACGGGCTGCTCCAACGATGACGACGTCACGGGCCATGGCGGACTCCAGCGAACTGCGAGGGACGCCTCGGTCTATGCCCCCGACGCCCCGCAGTTTCAAGGCGCGACACCGACAGGCCGCGTCGAGCCGCTTCGCTACTCGCTCTCGTCGTCCCTCACGATGCGGAGCTTGGGTGAACGGTCGGAGGAAGCGGTCGTCGAGCGTTCAGTCGAGTCGGCTTCCCTGGCTCCCGGAAAAAAGCGAGCCTTGAGCCTGGCTTCCTCGTCAGGCGTGAGCGGCCGGTATTGGGGCGGTTGGCTGAGGCGGTCTACGGCCTTCTGGGCGCGCGCCGCCTCGAGGGCATTGCCCGAACGCTTCCAGAACTTGAGCTGACGTTCAGCCCGCTCTCGTTCGATCTCCCGTGGGGTCTTCGTTGGTTCGTCTGGAAAAGTCATCGGCGGAGGGGCCTCACCGTCCACCCGCACGAACCGACCGCAATCGTTCAGCGATTCCGTCATTGCCTCGTAGCCGTTTCGAGGGAAATCGAACCCATCTGGGAAAACGAAAACGCCGCGCGGGTCAGCCAGGTGCCGTGCGATGTCGGGACCGAGCACCGAGTGCAGGTGATCCCACCCCATCCGTGGCTCGTTGAAGTCCCAAAAACGCATGCACGAGTAAACCAGCACGGCGCCATCGCCCAGCCGACCGGTGACGCGTTCGTCGTCCTCGTCGTCGACGTCAGGCGCCAGCGGTGGACCGAGCAAGTCCTCACGGAGGTGAGGGTCGGGAACCTGGTCCATGAACGCCTCGAACGATTTGACTCGGAACAGAAAAAACGTGTCGACGCCCATGTCAGCCTCCGTGGATCTCGTGCCGGAGAGTCGTCTGCGGTCGAAGAACCGGGCACTTTTTTTCTCGAGGTCACAGCTCCAGCGTCATCACCACCGCGTCTTCTTTGTTGTCTGAGTAGTACGCGCGGCGCAGTCCAACGGGCTGGAAACCGAGCGACGCGTAGAGCGCCTTGGCAGCCGTATTGCTCGCGCGGACCTCCAGCGTGGCCAATCGGCACCGCTGCGCCCTGCCCGTCTCGAGCACGGCGGTGAGCACCCGCCGCGCCACGCCCTGCCGCCGAAACGTGGTGTCGGTGGCGACGTTGAGCACGTGCACCTCGTCGACCACCAGCCAGTCGATGACGAAGCCGCGCAGCACCCACGCCGCGCCGTCGAGCGCCTCGGCCAGCAGCACCGTCGACCAGTCGT
>JAEUJT010000021.1 GCA_016793525.1 Archangium sp.
CATCATCCACTTGTCTTTGAACTCCCGCTCGACCAGCAGCTTGACCTGCGCCTTGATGGGCGGAGGAATCACCCCCAGGTTCTTCGCCACCGGCAGGAGCGGGAGGTTGAGACGGGTGCGGAGCGCGTTCTGCTTCGACACCTCTCCGTCGGGGAACCATGGGCCGTCGAAGAAGTCGATCTGCACGTCTTTGATGATGTGGAGGAAGCCTTCTTTGATGCTGGCGGCGTACCGCTCCGACATCGACCAGCGCTCGAAGACCTCTCGAACCCGGCTGCCGTCGGCCCGCTCGCCCAGGTACTTCTTCAACGGAATGTTGATGGAGACCTGGGACGAGCCGGTGTCGTCGTAGACCCGAATGGGGAGCATCTCGAGGCTCTTCCCCGACACGCCACCCGCCTTGCCGCTGAGCTCGATCTCTTGCTCGGGCTTGTCGACGATGGCGCCGTTTGCGACCCAGGTCAGCGGGCCTTTCCCGTCGCTCGCCGTGCTGATCGCGCTGCGAAGGAGGCGCTTCTTCATCTTGCCGCTGACTTTTTCGGTCTTGGCGCCCTTGAGCTCGATGTCCAATGACGCGCCGTCGTCGACGTTGCGCGCGGTGCCTTCGATGGCCACCGAATCACCGCACCGCGCCTCGTGGGTGAGAAAGCGCAAATGCAGTGTCTTCTCTTTGTCTTCCTCCAGCTCATCGGGGGTGAGAGGGCCGGCAGGAGCCTGCAGGAAACCCACCCCTGGGGCATTCGCGGGCATTCGACCTTCACCATAGCTGATCTTCGGGGGCCTGCGAGCGCCGCCCGGAGTATGGAGACCCGCATGTTCCTCGACGGTGACGCATGACGCTGCCTCCGCCCGAGCTGCGTGGTGACCAGCGCGTCGAGCCTTCGCTCGTTCGCTACGAGCTGCTGCACGTCGATGCGCACACCGGCGCGCGCCGCGGCCGCCTCCACACCCCGCACGGCACGGTAGAGACACCGATGTTCATGCCAGTGGGCACCGTGGGCAGCGTGAAGGCCATCGCGCCCGACGACCTCGACGCCATCGGGGCGAAGCTCATTCTCGGCAACACCTACCACCTCATGTTGCGGCCCACGGAGGGGCTCGTCGGAGCGCTGGGTGGCCTGCACCGCTTCATGTCGTGGGGCGGCGGCCTGCTCACCGACTCGGGCGGCTTTCAGGTGTACAGCCTGTCGGAGAAGCGCCGCATCACCGAAGAGGGGGTCACCTTTCAGTCGCACCTCGACGGCTCGAAGCACATGCTCTCGCCGGAGCGCTCCATCGAAATTCAAGAGGTGCTCGGGGCCGACATCATCATGGCCTTCGACGAGTGCCCGCCCGCGCTGTCAGACCGGGCCTTCATGGAGGCCTCGCTCGCGCGCACCACCCGCTGGCTCCACCGGTGCGAAGCGGCGTGGCACAAGCAGCGCAGCTCGCTCTTCGGCATCGTGCAGGGAGGCCTCGATGAAGACCTCCGCCGCCGCCACGTGGAAGAGGTCTGCGCCGTCGACCTGCCCGGCTACGCGCTCGGCGGCTACGCCGTCGGAGAAGAGCCCGCGCAGATGCACGCCGGCGTGGCCTTCTCCGCGCCGCTGCTGCCCAAAGACAAGCCGCGCTACCTGATGGGCGTCGGCACCCCGCTCGACCTGGTGACCTGCGTCGGCTCGGGCGTCGACCTGTTCGACTGCGTCATGCCGACGAGAAACGCGCGCAACGGCCTGCTCTTCACCAGCGAGGGCCGGGTGGTCATCAAAAACGCCCGCTACGCCCGCGATGAGCGCCCGCTCGACCCCACGTGCCGCTGCTACACGTGCCGAAATTTTTCGCGCGCGTACTTGCGCCACCTCTTCGTCGCGCAGGAGCTGCTGGCCATGCGGCTCAACAGCCTCCACAACCTGCACTATTACGTCGGGTTGATGCGCGACGCCCAAGCGGCCATCGAGCGCGACGGGTACCGCGAATTCGTTCGCGACTTCCACGCCCGGCAACGGCCGGCGGAGGCGGCTCCGACATGAGGACCTTCGTGCTGGTGGCGGTTGTGCTCGGGTGTGGCGCCCCCACCCCGTCTCCCCTTGCGCCTCGACAACCCGGGCAGCGCTCGCCCCCGACCGCCGAGTGCGACGCGCTCGACCCGACCCGCTGCGCGCTCCCGTGGCCCTCGAATGCCTTCGCCGCCGCCGACGCGACCTCGGTCACCGGGCTTCGACTGTCGCTGGTGCCCCGCGCCATTCCAGTGCGCGACACGCCCCGCCCGCTCCTCGGGGTCGATGGGTTCTCGGTCGCGACCCCACTCGCCGCGGGGTTCTCGGCTCACCTGCCGGCCGACCTCGAAGCCCAGCGACCGGCGACCGTCATGCGACTCTTCGTCGCGCAGCCCGGCGAGGCGTGGGGTCAAGAGGTCACGCTGCGGCTGCGCGTGGTGAACGACTCCAC
>JAEUJT010000057.1 GCA_016793525.1 Archangium sp.
GGCGGGCAGAAGGTGTACCCGGCCGAAATCGAAGACATCATTCTCGAGCTCGAGAACGTTCAAGACGTGGCGGTGTATTCAGAGCGCAATGCGCTGCTCGGCAACATCATCGTCGCCCAGGTGGTGCCCATCGCTCCCGAGCCGGTCGACTCGCTCAAGAAGCGAATCCGCAAGGCGTGCTCGGAGAAGCTCGCCGCGTTCAAGGTACCGGCGAAGGTGGTGCTCGCTGAGAAGAGCATCTACTCCGCGCGCCAGAAGAAGATGCGCCGCAGCGACGCGCCGTAGGGCACGGCCTCAGTTGCAGTCGACCCGCGGGTCGATGGAGCGCGTGCGCCGGTCTTGGCCCGCGTACTGGCACGGCGTGAACGCGTTGAGCTTGAACCCACCGTCACACACGTTCGAGCGGTACACCTGAATCGGGAAGTGCGCAGCGCCGGTGCGCGTCACCTCACCCGAACGTATGCCCTTCACTTCGATGTCGATCTCCACCTCGAGCGCGCCCACGTCTGATGAGGGCACCGGCTCGTCTGACGAGGGAGCGAGCTTCGCGAGCAGGTCTTCGGCGCCCTTTGGGCCAATGATGTTGGTAACGAACCACAGCGTCGGGTCCGCTGGCTCGATCATCGTCGCCAACCGGACTTCGTCTGTGCGCAGGGCCACGGCCATGGCGGCACCCGGCACCCGAAGGCTGTAGCTCAGCTTCAGAAAGCGCAGCTCGAACGGCTCCGTCAGTGGCTCGGCGGTACGACTCCCCACCTGCAGCTGGAGGAAATACTGCGGCTCGGTGCCCACATCGAGGCTCCCTCCACCCACTGGCCGCAGCGTCGACTGGTCGAGCACGCACTCTGGATCGGCCATCGACAGCTGCTCGATCTGAAAAACCGACGTCTCGCCGAGGTTCGTCTCTCGGGCTGGGGTCAAACACCCGGTGCACAACACGGTGAAAAACGCGGCCTGTTTCAGCATGCGGAGTGGCTCCTTGTGTCACGAAGTGTCTTCACCCCGCGCAGAGCTTCAATGGCCACCCCAGAAAACTACAGCCGCTGGGCGCCCTCTCGAATCCACAGCTGAATGCGCACCGCCGTGTCGGGGTCGAAGTCGATGAGCAAGCCGCGCCGGTCGCCCTTGGGCATGCCGTACACGCCGCCGCAGCCCCGGTAGCCGACGGCGATGAGCTGCCACAGCCCGCTGTCCTCTGGAGAACCTGGCACCACGAGCTGCAACACCGGCTCCGAGGCAGCGCGGCACATCGAGCCGGAGCGCCGGTTCGGGTCGGTCAGCGCGGCATACGCCGAGGTGGCGGTGCGGAAGTCGCCGATGCTCGCTGTGGCGTGGCACCCCGCGCACTCCCGCTGCAGCACCGGCCAGATGTCGCGGTCGAACGAAATGGGCGCCGGCCCACCGGGCCCCGCGTCGATGACCTCACCCGCATCGCCCAGCTCCTCCACGCCTGAGTCGAACGCTTCGGCAGGGAGTTGCGTCGCTGGAACTTCACCGCACGCGACGAGCACGAACCAAACCAGGAGGGAGCGACGCATGACGCCTCTCCTACGTCAGCCGCGACCGTCTTGAGAATCGATGCTTTTCGAACTGAATTGTAAACACAAACAAAACGAGGCGCCCCGATTCTCCGGAGCGCCCCGCCTTGACGTCAACGCTGAAACCGCGACGATTCAGTACCGGTAGTGGTCGGGCTTAAACGGCCCTTCGGTCGTCACGCCGAGGTACTTCGCCTGGGTCTCGGTGAGCTTGGTCAGCTTGGCGCCGACCTTGTCGA
>JAEUJT010000144.1 GCA_016793525.1 Archangium sp.
TCCAACCTGCCCGAGCTGCCGGCGCTCAGAGCGCTCATCACCACCTACGACCGCGAGGTCGGCTTGCTCAACGTGGCCGAGGCCAAGAAGCAGAACCGCACCTGCCCTGAAGGGGTGGCGCCGGCTGGGGCGTACGTGGGCTCCGAGGCGTGCAGCACGTGCCACGCGGCCGCGGCCACAGTGTGGAAAGGCACGAAGCACTCCGGTGCGTACCAGGCGTTGGAGACGGCGGGAAAACAGCACCACCTCGACTGCGTCGGCTGCCACGTCACCGGCTGGCTGAAGCCGGGAGGTTCGTGCCGCGTCGACCGCCCCGGCGCGTTGACCCAGGTGGGGTGCGAGGCGTGCCACGGCCCCGGCGGAGCGCATGTGCGCAGCCCGTCGCAGCCGATGAAGCGGCAAGTCGAGGCGACCACCTGCACCGGCTGCCACGATCGCGAAAACTCGCCGCATTTCTCGTTCGATTCGTACGTCGCCAAGATCCTTGGGCCGGGGCACGGCCAATGAGCGGGAAGTCTGAGCGCGCCTCTCGTGTTCTCGCCACGGGCTTGATCGAATGAGTGCCGTTCTCGTGGTGCACATGGTGTTGGCGCAGCTCACGCCGAGTGAGTTGCCGGTGGTGGTTGACGCCGGAGTGGTCACCGCGCCGTCTGACGTGGTGGCGCCCGATGCCGACGATGAGCTGCCGAGCGACGACGATCTCGATTCGCTCGCCGCCGTCGAAGCGGCCACCATCGATTCTGACCCCAGCGCCGCGCTGAACGCGCTCGCCGGTCAGCAGCCCTACGGCTCGGTCTTGCGCGATCGCCTCGAGGCGGCCGCGACGCCGTCGGAGGAGGCCGCTCCCGAGCTGCCGTTCTCCCTCACGCCCGTCGACGACGTGTCGCGGTTCGACGTGTCGCAGGTGAAAGATCGCTACGACATTCCCGTCGAGATGCACCCGCTGGTCGAGAAGTACATCCACTTCTTCCAGAACGCGGGCCGCAAGTGGTTCGTGCGCTGGGTGGCGAGGTCGACGCGCTTCATTCCCCTGATGCAGCCGATTCTCGAGGCCAAGGGGCTGCCGCGCGACACGGTGTACCTGGCGATGATCGAGAGCGGCTTCAACACCCAGGCGCGCTCGTGGGCTCGTGCGGTGGGGCCGTGGCAGTTCATCGCCGGCACCGCGAAGATGTTCAATTTGCGCGAAGACTTTTGGGTCGATGAGCGCCGAGACCCGGTTCGCGCGACGGAGGCGGCTGCGGCGTACCTGGCGCTCCTGCACCAGACCTTGGGCCACTGGTACCTGGCGTGGGCCGGCTACAACGCCGGTGGCGGTCGCGTGCGGTGGATGATCGACGCCCACCAGACCCGCAACTTCTGGGAGCTGATCGAGAAGAAGGGCTTCGCGAAGGAGACGCAGCACTACGTGCCGAAGCTCATCGCGTGTGCGCTGGTGGCCAAACACCCCCAGGCCTTCGGCTTTTCTCCTGACGAGTTCGAGTCGCTCCCGCCATTCACCTTCGATGAGGTGGCGTTGACCGACGCGGTCGACCTCGAGGTGCTGGCGACGTCGGCGGGCACCACCGTCGACGTGCTGCAAGAGCTCAACCCCGCGGTGAAGCGCTGGTGCACGCCGCCTGCGACCGAGAAGCAGCCGTTCATGCTGCGAATTCCTCCCGGGCGGGGCGCTGCGTTCAAAGAAGCCTTCGCCAAATACGCCCCGTCGGAGCGCCTCAACTTCAAGATCCACCGGGTCGCGCGTGGCGACACGCTGTCGAAGATCGCGCTCGCGTACCACTCCGCCGAAGAGGCGATCATGCGCATGAACGGCCTGGCCTCCGCGCGGCTCCTCCGGCTCGGAGTGGACCTGGTGGTGCCTGTGCCCAGCGCGACGGCCCTCAAGGCAGGGAAGGGCGACGGAGCGTTTCAGCGGCAGGTGGTGCGCGCGCGACGTGCCGGTGTGGTCGCTACTCGCCCCGAGGAGCAGGTGCCGGCGGGCACGGTCACGACTCCTGCTCCGACGGTGCACGGCACCACCGTGGTCGACAACGTCGGCGGCAAGGTGCGCGCGACCTACGCCGTGGCCCGCGGGGATTCGCTCTGGGCCATCGCACGGCGCTTCGATGTGCGCGTCGCCGATCTCCGTGAATGGAACGACGCGCTCGGCTCCACCGGCCGTGGCCTCAAGGTCGGCACGCCGATCGTCATCTTCCCCGGGGCAAAGGCGCAGCTGCCCCCGGCGAAGAAGTAGCGCCCGTCAGATCGAGATCGACCCCTCGCGGAAGTCAGTCTTCGCGAGGTGCACGTTGATGCACACCGGCTTGCCTTCGCGGGAGAGCGCCTTCGCCTTGTCCAACGTGGCGTCGATGTCTTTTGGATCCGTCAGCAGCAGCCCGACGCCGCCGTAGCCCTGCGCCACCTCGTGGTACGCGGTGCGCAGCAGCGTGGTCGCCACGTCAGAGCCGAGAATCGAGACCTGGTCGCGTG
>JAEUJT010000155.1 GCA_016793525.1 Archangium sp.
GCGTGGTGCGCGATGCAGAGAAAGCGGCGACCCTTCTTCGCCGCGCGTGCGACGAGCATCACTGGCCGAGCTGCGTGGCCGCCGCTCGCCTTGGAGTGAAGGATGCTCCGGTGCTCCTCGGTAAGGCGTGTGACGGCGGCGACCCGGCCGGGTGTACGGCGCTTGCGATGACGCTGCTTCATACGCCCAACGTGGAGGACGCGAGCCGCACGCACGCCGTTTCCCTGCTCGAAGATGCCTGCAACAGGAACTTCGATTTGGCCTGCGTCGAGCTCGTCAACACCACGTGCTCCCGGGCGGACTGCAAGGCGCTCGGGCGAGACACGAAGAATCAGCACAACCGCCCCGAACGGTGGGCGCACAGCGGGCTGCTTCAAAGCGCGTGCACTGGGAGGCCGTGGATCGTCTGCACGTCGACGTCTCGCCGGGAACCGCAGCTCTCTGGGACAGTGATGTCCCAGGCGTGCAGCCCACACTTCGCGGCCTCGTGTCTCGATTTTCTCGAGGCCGCATGCGGTGTCGATGACAGCGAGGCCTGTGAGCGGCTGGCGTACATCTATGAAAAAGGAGACGGCGTCACCGCCGACCCCGCGCGCGCAGTCGGGTTCTACCGGCAGTCGTGCCGACTGGGTCACCGAGGGCATTGCGCCAAGGTGGAGGAGCTAACCCCCCGCAAGAAGAAGCGCTGACCGTCTACGACGCCTGTGTCGCGGCGTGCTGGCGGGCCGCTTGGTCCCGAGTCCAGTAGCGGCCGAACGCCTCTTTGAAGGCCTCGGCGTCGGCCAGGTGCCCCAGGTTGAACTTGCTCGTCTTCGGCTTCGGTTGGCCCGCCACGGCGTGCGTCACCACGAACTGTTTCGAGAACGTGCCGTCTTCCACCTTGCACTCGTTGAGGTCGCGAAAGGTGAGGGGCCCGGCCTCGCTCTCGGCCCAGTCGAAGCCGACGTGGGTGATGCGCACGTACCCACCTTTCTTCAGCGCAAATGAGACGGGCGGGAAGAACTTCTCCACCAGCACGCGCTCGGCGTCGGTGGCCGGCAGGTAGCGGTAGGCCAGGCTCTGCTCGTGGGCGCGGGCGAAGCGCGACTCGTACGCCTGCCACAGTCGGGCCTCGATGGCGGAGCCGGTCATCACGTCGTCGGCCCACGAGCTGGCCGGCTTGGTCTGCAGCAGCGCTGGAGCGTCGGTGGCGGTGACGGTCGCCTTGACGGCCTGCAGGCGCTCCAGCAGCGGCGGGTGGCTGTCGAACGGGTGCGGCACGTTCATTGTCTGCAAGTCGTTGCTGAAGTGCGGCGAGCTCACGTGCGTCGGCAGGCCCTCGACGACGCGTTGCTGAATGCCGAGCGTCTCATCGAGCTTCTCCTGGTTGGCGAACAGCTGCTGCTCCGTCGCCGCGCGGAAGCTCGAATACGCCGCCACCTTGAGCAGCGCTTTGCCCAGGTCGTTCGGTGACAGGAGCGACGCGGCGGTCGCGTCGGCCACCAGCTCGCGACGGCGTTGTTCCTTCGAGCGCGCCAACTCGAACACCGCGCGAAACAGGTACATCACGTGAAAGGCGGGAATGGTGACGCCGCCCTCGTAGAGCGCTTGGAGGTACACGCCGTACTGCGACAGCGCCGGCCCCAGCTTGGCCGAGAAGACCGTGTCTCCGCCGCGGAAGTGCGCCAGCTCGTGAGCGAGAATTGCGTCGGCCTCTGACGCCTCGAGCACCCGCAAGAGCGGCAAGCTGACGTACAGCGTACGCCCACTGAGGGCGCTGTTCGGCAAGGCGAGCTGCGACTCGGTGACGAAGAAGTTGTCGTCGATGCCGGCCACCAAGTTGGTCGGCGGAGCGGTGTTGGTGCGCGCGGCCAGGTCGGTCAACCGGCGCCACACCGAGGGCGCATCGCTCTGAAGCACCATCTCGGCCTCGAGCGGGTCTGGCGGGGGAGGGCGCTTGAAGATGGCGCGCACCACGGTCAACACCGCCAAGCCCGCGGCGGCCCCAGCGATGAGAATGAGCTTGGGGAAATATCGGTGGGTCAACAGGGCCGTGACCCAATACGAAAGCCAGACGCCGAGCGCGCCTTGCAGCACGGCCTCCGACGCCGTGACGAGGGTGAGCCCGCGCCACCCGGCGATGAAGGTCGCGTACTGCGCTTGCGGCCAGACCGAGGCGATGCGGCCCAGGGCCAGGGCCCAGGCCAGCCCCAACGCGCCGAGCACGAGGGCGACCCACGCCACCCGCTCTGCCCAAATGAACTGCCACATCGTCGCGCCCGGCTTGCACACGGCGTCGCGGTAGCCCGTCAGCTCGGTGTCGTCGGCAGCGCACACCTTCGACGGAGGCAGCGCCCGGTAGACGGCCTTGACCTCGGGCTTGCGCGCGTCGTCGAGCTCGGCGTCTTCGTCGATGCTCTGCTCGATGTTGGCGAGCATCTCGGTGTCGAGCGACGACTTGCCGTAGGTGATGAAGCCCAGGCCCACCGCCGGCAACACGAAGAGCCACAGCGCGGGGCGGAGCAGCGCCTTCACGATGCCGCTCGCTGACGGTGATGACTCGTCGGGTTTGGTCATGGGCGCGAGCCTACGACGCATTGTGCGTCGCGTACCGGCCGGCCGCGGATTTCGTGTGGGGCCTGCGAATCCTTTTTCGGGGTCGGGCCCTAGTGAGGTGGAGCGTCACTTTCGACGCCTTCGTCAGGAGCCGTCATGAACATTCTTCCACGCAACGAACACGCCATTGAACGAGTCGCCCGGGTTGTTGTCGGGTTGGGGGTCATCAGTTTGGCTTTTGTCGGGCCCCAGACGCCCTGGGCCTGGTTGGGCCTGGTGCCGCTGTTGACGGGCCTGGTCGGCAGCTGTCCGGTGTACACGCTGTTGGGGGTCTCCACGTGTTCGCTCCCGAAGAAACAGACGAAGGCCTGATGCGGCGGCTGGCCGCGGGCGATCGCCAGGCCTTCGAGGCGTTGATTGCCGCCCATGGCCCGGCCGTGACGCGGCTGACGTCGGCGATTCTCGGCGACGGCGCTACCGCCCAAGACGCGGCGCAAGAGGCGTTGTTGTCGGCGTTTCGCCGAGCTGCGACCTGGCAGGCTGACCGTGGCCCTGTTCGGCCGTGGCTGTTGGCCATTGCCCGGCATGAGGCCGCCCGCCACCGGCCGGCGAGGGAGACCACTCCACTCGACGACGTGCCGTTGGCCGAGCTGGGCGCCCGCGCCGGGTGGGGGGGCGATGACCCCGAGCGCCTGTTCGCCGAAGCCGAGGAGCGAGACCGGGTGTGGTGGGCGCTGGCGTCGCTGTCCCCCACAGACCGAGAGGTGTTGACGCTCAGAGAGCTCGAAGGGCTGTCGGGTGACCACGCCGCCGCGATGCTCGACCTCGAGCTCCCAGCGTTGAAGAGCCGGCTGCACCGGGCGCGGCTCAACTTGATGGCGGCGCTTCGCGAAGGGCGCATGCCGATGGCCGAAAAGGAGCGCGTCGAAGGTGGCCTGCGGTGCAGCCAGGTGCGCGAGCTGTTGAG
>JAEUJT010000170.1 GCA_016793525.1 Archangium sp.
GTCAACAGCCAGAAGCTCACCGCCGGGCTCGACGAGAAGGGCACCGTCACCGCGTGGAGGCACCGCACCGCGTTCCCGCCCATCGCGTCGCTC
Organism: Archangium sp.; assembly: GCA_016793525.1. The sequence goes on from JAEUJT010000170.1 coordinate 94, forward strand.
TTCGTGCCGCCGGTGGCGTCGTTCATCGTCTCTCCAATGCGCCCGGCCATGCGCGATCTGCAGCAGGGCGTGTTGGACTTGGGCCTGTCGGTGAAGAATGTGCGCGCCGAGGCGTGTGAAGCCAAAGCCCATGTGCGAATCGGGTGGCTGCGCTCGGTGTACAACGTGTTTCACGCGTTCGCCGAGGGCAGCTTCATCGACGAATTGGCGCATGCACGTGGCGTCGACCCGAAGGCGATGTGGCTCGAGCTGCTTGGCCCTCCGCGCAAGGCGTCGCTCAAGGAGCTCGGCATCTCGGGGTTGGACAACTACGGCGAGTCCATCGAAGACCACCCCGTCGACGTGGGGCGGCTGCGGCAGGTCATCGAGCGGGTGACGGAGCAGTCGGGCTGGGCGACGCGAAAGGCGCGCGGCCAGGCGCTGGGGCTCGCCGCGCACCGCAGCTTCCTGAGCTACGTCGCGGTGGTGGTGGCGGTGAAGGAAGACGCGCTCGGCCGGGTGCGGGTGAGCGACGCGTGGATCTCCGCCGACGCAGGGAAAATCGTCAACGCCGACCGCGTGCGCTCGCAGATGGAGGGCGCCGTGGTGTTCGGCATCAGCCACGCGCTCTACAGCGGCGCGACGATGAAGGGCGGCGTCACCCAGCAGTCGAACTTCCATGACTATCGGCTGGCGCGCTTCCCTGAAGTGCCGAGAGACATTCACGTCGACCTGGTGCCGAGCCAGGAGAAGCCGGGTGGGGTGGGAGAGCCCGGCGTGCCTCCCGTCGCTCCGGCCATCGCCAACGCGGTGTTCGCGCTGACGGGTACCCGCGTGCGTGCGCTGCCGCTGAAAGACACGGTGAAGGTGTGAGCGCGCTCGAGGCCATCGTGCTCGCGGCTGGAGTTGGGCGACGCATGGGGGGCGCCAAGGCTCTGCTGATGGTCGATGGCGTGCCGTTGGTGATGCGACACGTCGCCGCGCTGCGGCTCGCCGGTGTGGAGCGCCCGACGGTGGTGGTGCGGCCTGAAGTGGCGCGGCGGCTCGGTGGCGTGGAGCTCGTCGTGGCGGAGACGCGCTCTCCCGCGGAGTCGTTGGCGGCCGGCGCTCGGCACCTCTGCGCCCGGCTCGGCGGGTTGGGGGAGCGCTCGGTACTCATCACGCCTGTCGACATGCAGCCTGTGGATCCGCGCACGATGGATGCGCTCGCGTTCGCGTTGACCGACGACGTGATGGTGACGACCCCTGCCTCAGGGCACCCGGTGTTGATCCGCGGTGAGGCGCTGGCCCCATACCTCGCGGGCGATGCGCCACCACCGCTGTGCGACGTGCTCCACCGCCTCGAGCCCTTCCGCCGTCGCGTGCACGTGGAGGACGACGCGGCGATGAGCGACTTCAATACGCCCGCCGACCTGCTGCGCGTGTTCCACGTCACCCCGCAGTTTGCGTAGTCCCGAGAAGGAGGCGGTGTCGTTGGCCCGTCGAGGTCGACCACCCTGGTACGTCGGCGCGTGCCCGAGGTGTTGCAGGCATTGGCGCGGAAGTGTCGACCGATTGACGGTGCATGCATTGAGATGCAAGCATAGAGGCACTATGCGAACGCAACAGTTTACCGTGCGTAACGTCAGCGCCTCCGTCGGGCGAGCGCTTCGTCAGTTGGCCCAGAGACGCCAGGTCAGCTTGAATCGAGTGCTGGTTGACGCGCTGGAAGCAGCCACTGGTGTGAAGGCCGAACCAACCAGACATCATGACCTCGATGCATTGTCCGGCACCTGGGTCGACGATCCGGCTGTTGACCGCGCGCTCGCCGATCAGCGCCGCGTCGACCCTCGAGATTGGAAATGAGAATCTCGCTCGATACGAATGCGTACCGACGATTCGCTGAGGGCGACGCATCGGTTCTCGAGAAGGTTCAGTTGGCCGAGCGGGTCTGCCTTCCGGTGCCCGTCATCGCAGAACTTCGTGCCGGGGTTGGTTTGGGTACGAAGGCGATTCAGAACGAGCGGTATCTCTCGGCATTTACCTATTCGAAACGAGTCGACGTACTTGTCTGCGACGAAGAAACGACGCATCAGTACGCACTGCTCTTTGCGCAACTCCGCCGCCAGGGTACGCCGATACCAATCAACGACGTGTGGATTGCGGCGCTGAGCTTGCAGCATCGATGTCGCCTGCTCACCTTCGACGCCGACTTTGATCATCTCCCGCAGCTGCTGCGGGCATGACCGCGGTCTCATACCCCCGTCAGTTGCGCGTACACGCGGGCACCGGCGACGTCACCGCGTCGCATGGGTGCCACAGCCGGCCGAGCTGATTCGGGTTCAGCACCGTCGTCGGCGTGCTGCCGCCCGTCACCGTGCCGCACGAATCGACCGCGTCGAAGCCGATGCTCCGGCAGGCGACGATGGAGCCCGAGCTCGGCAAGTACGGCGCGATGCGGGCGATGGCCGTCGACGGCGTGAAGTCGGGCGTCATGCCGGTTGGCACCGTGCCAGGCGCGAGGCGCAGCTCGCTCATGCCGCCGCCGACGTTGTTGAACCAGCCGCTGCACAAACTCGAGCCCTGCATCGCCAGCGACGAGATGGCGAGCCCGTACAGCCCGGCCCGCTGGGCTCCAAGGTCACGCGAGCAGGTGGGCGCGTACTGCCGGCCACGAATCGCCACGTACACCCCGCGCGGAGGGATGATGTCGCTCGGGCCGAAGTTCATCCAGCGCAGGCTATTCATCGACGCGCTCGAGTTGCGGTAGGCGAAGTGGTGCCCGTCGAGGGAGATGGGGCAGTTCGAGAGGTTGGTCAGCTCGATGGCCTCGCCCGCCTGACAGGTGTCGTGCGTCGCGCAGTCGGTCGACGGGCACTGGCCTTCTCCGTTGACGACGTATTCGCTCAGCACCACCGTGGCGGCAGTCGGTGTCGTGGTCGTGCTGCACTCCGAGACCACGTTCACCGTCAGCGGGGCCGGCGCGGAGCAGCACGCCGTGTCGTCGCTCCGACAGGCGCGCACCTCGAGGGCCACCGCGGCTCCCGGAGGCGCTCCACCCGCATTCAGTCGCACCGCCGGGCGCAGGTGGTTCCAGCCCGACTGCGCCGTGGCCACCACCGTCGAGTCACCGCTCACCGACAGCTCGTACTGCAGCCCCGCTGGCACCGGGTCGAACTGCACGATGGGGCGCCCGTCCCAGCTCGTGGTGCACGCGGTGCTCACCGGCGGCGTCGGAGGCATCGAGCACGCGCTCGTCGTCAGCCGCGTCGTACAGCACGCCGAATGCGCGGCGCTGTCGGTCGCGCAGAACTGCAGCTCGAAGACGCCGCCGACATCGGGCGTGAAGCGCGCTGACGTTCCGGTCTCCATGACGTCTGCCGTGGAACCCGAGGGGCGGGTCTTCACTGTCCACGCCGTCGATACCACGCTGCCTTCACTCGCCTGCGCATGGCCGTTCAACGTCACCTCGACGCCCGCCCGCGCGCTCACCGAGCCAGGGCACATCACCACCGGCGGCGCACACGCCCCGTTGTCGAGCTGCCCATCGCAGTCGTTGTCGAGGCCGTCGCACACTTCAACTTCTGGGAGGCCGGCTTCGCAGAAGATGGGCTCACCTTCGATGCACGCCGGCGCCGAGCGCGCGCAGGCCCCGACGCCGCACCGCACCTCGGCCAAGCCGTCATCGATGACGCCGTTGCAGTCGTTGTCGACGCCGTCGCACGACTCGGGGCCGGTCGCTTGGCATTCGATGCCAGACAGCCGCGGACCACGACACGAGCTCACGGCCACTGCCACCAACCCCGCCAGCACGAGCATCGACGAACGCATGGACCGGCGCCCTAGCAGACCCATGTGACGACTCCATGGCGCTCGGTGTGACACATCTAACACACTGAAAATATTGGGCTGTGGCCGGCTTGCCTACATCACCCTTCACTGTGGTATGGCGCACAGCGTCAACGCAGCATCTTTCAAGGACGCGCCCATGCTTTCCGCCCTTCGTCTCCGTACGGTGTCTCTCGCCGCTGTTGCCCTGATGGCCGGCTGTGAATGCGGCAAGCCTCCGACGCAGCAGGTGACCATCACCGTGGTCATCGACCCGGCCTCGGTGACGCTCACCACCGGCGCGACGCAGGCATTCACCGCCACGGTGGTCGGGGGCGCGACCGGCAACGTGTTGTGGACGGTTGAGGAATCGACCGGCGGCACCATCACCAGCGAGGGCCGTTACACCGCGCCCACCACCGTCGGCGCCTTCCACGTGCGCGCCACGAGCGTCGATGACGCCACCGCCTTCGCGCGCGCCACGGTCTCCATCATTCCCGGAGGCCCCGGCGTCACCATCAACATCACCCCGTCGACGGTGACCTTGAACACCGGCGCGACGCAGCAGTTCTTGGCGGTCGCCAGCAGCGGCGGCGTCACCTGGTCGATTCAAGAGGGCGCCGCGGGCGGCACCGTCAGCGCCGGCGGCCTGTACACCGCGCCGAACGCGCCCGGCACCTTCCGCGTGGTGGCGACCTCCATCGAGGCTCCCACGGTCACCGCCACCGCCACCGTGACGGTGAGCGACGGGCCCAAGGCGCAGGTCTCCATCAACCCCTCGGCGGTCACCCTCGGCGCCGGCCAGACGCGGCAGTTCGCGGCGACGGTCACCGGCGTCACCAACACCACCGTGACGTGGGACGTGCAGCCCGCTGGCTCCGGCACCATCACCACCGGCGGCTTCTACACCGCGCCCACCACACCCGGCGTGTACCAGGTGGTGGCCACCAGCGCGGCGCAGCCCACCGCCAGCGCCACCGCGCAGGTCACGGTCGAGCCCATCGTGGTCAACGTGACGCCTCCGACCGCGCTCGTCGAAATCGGCTCCACCCAGCAGTTCACCGCGGTCGTCACCGGCGCGTCGAACACCGCCGTGACCTGGTCGGTGATGGGCGGCCCCACCTGCGGCACCGTCACCAGCGCTGGCCTCTACACGCCGCCCTCGACGGTGGGCACGTGCACCATCATCGCCACGTCGGTCGCTTCGACCGGCACCACTGCGTCGGCGGTGGCCACGGTCATCAACCCGGTGACCGTCACCCTATCGCCGATGAGCGCGACGCTCTCGATGAACCAGACGCAGCAGTTCACCGCCACCGTGGTGGGCAGCACCAACCAAGCCGTGTCGTGGAGCGTGCGCGAAGGCGCGGTCGGCGGCTCCGTCGACGCGACGGGCCTCTACACGGCGCCGGTGGTGACCGCGTCGACCATGTTCCACGTCGTCGCCACGCCGCAGGCCAACCCGGCCAAGTTCGTCGAGGCCACCGTGACCGTGAACCCGGGCATCGGCGTGCAGATTACGCCGGCGCTGGTGACGCTCTCTCCCAACGGCATGCAGGCCTTCACCGCGACGGTGACGGGCACCGCGAACACCATGGTGACCTGGGCGGTGCAAGAAGGCGCGCCGGGCGGCACCGTCACCAACATGGGTGCGTACACCGCGCCGTCGTCGAGCGGCACGTACCACGTGGTCGCCACCTCGGTTGACGACACCACCAAGAAGGGCTTCGCCACCATCGTCGTGTTGGGCGCGCCGGTCGACGTGAGCGGCACCGTCACCTACACCGGCAGCAAGACGGGCACGGTCTACGTCATTCTGGCGCAAGAGAGCGGCGTCTTCGGCATCGGGGCCAACGGCGGTGATGGCATCGTCGGCACCAGCGTCACCCTGACGGGCAGCGGCAGCACGAAGACCGCGGCGTACACGGTGCGCGGCGTGCGACAGCGCGGCAGCCTCCGCCTGCGCGCCTTCATGGACACGCTGGGCTCGGGCATGTTCCACCAGGCGGTCGACCCCTCAGGCGCGGTCACCATCAACGTCGGCAACTCCGGCGTCACCAACGGCAATGTGACGATGCAAGACTCGTCGTGGAACAAGTGGACGTCGATCGCCACGCCGTCAATCGACCGGGTGGTGCCGGGCGATGAGGCGGTGCTGGTGGCGTACACGCCGGCGTACAACCTCAACGGCCAAGACGTGTGCAAGGACTACCGCATCTACTGGTCCGACACGCCGAACGTGGGCTCGTCGAACAACATCGGCTCGCTGCTGGTGACGGCCAACGCGCCGCGCTGGGCGGTGGTGCGCGGCCTCACCAACGGCCAGCAGCTGTACTTCACCATGACCTGCCCCGACGCCTTCCTCGGCGGCCTGTCAGCGGAAAAGTCGGTCACGGTCGGCCCCGCCTCGGGCAACTTCACCATCGACGGCGTGGTGAACAACCCGACGCTGGCGGCCGGCGTGGTGCCTCCGCTGTACGTGGTGGCGCTCGCCGCGGCCGGCACCGGAGGCTTCATGACCCGCGTCTCGTCGCCCCTGGCGGCGCAGCCGTGGTCGATTCCCGGCGTCACCACCGGCGACTACTTCGTCTACGCGTTTCGCGACATGGGCGGCGACGGCAAGCTGACGCCGACCGACATCGGCAACTTCTTCGACCCGGTGCGCATTCGCGTGACGAATTCCACCTCGGTGCCGGCCATTACGTTGAGCGGCGCGAACGGCGTGGCCAAGGTGTCGACGGGCCACGTGAATGACACGGGCACCGAGAGCTACAGCCTCTTCTTCCGCGTGCTGGCCAACCTGAAGCGGCCGGTGAAGGCGCAAGTGACGGCGGGCCCGAAGGTGTCGTTCCCGTACGACCTGCCGTTGAACGAGACCGGCGGCGCGCGGCACGAGGTCGCCATGGCCTTGGGCACGGTCGCACCGGCCATGGGCGATGCGTACACGGTGGCGGTGACCTACAGCGATGGCACGAGCGAAAACCTCACCGCGACGGTGTCGGCGCTGCTGCCCACCTTCGTCGTGGCCGCGCCGATGACGCCTTCGTCGCGCACCCCGACGTTCCAGTGGGCCGCGCTGACGCCGACGCCGGCGACGACGTACTACTCGTCGCTCCGCGTGTACGACTACTCGTACCTGGCGCTCGGCACCGGGGGCACGCTGATGGCGAGTAAAGACGACATCGCCAGCACCACCACGCTGTTCCTGTGGAGCGACATCGCGCTCCCCGGCCGCAGCATGCTCAACGCGAACGTGCTGTCGTACTGGTGGACGCTGCGGGCGACCGACGCCAACGGCAACTGGGCCGAGACGGTCTCCAGCTTCATCGCGCAGTAACGCGCGCGGCCTTCACCGCCGCGTGCGGTGCCGGGTCAACAGGCCGTCGTTGCTGGCCCAGAGCGAGGCGCGGAGCCGGCCCTTCGCCGACTGCTTCGCGACCACGTCATCGGCGTCGATGTTGCCCATGAGCGACTCCCCGTGCCACGCGCCGAGGAGCGCACACCCGAAGCCGATGCCCGAGGCCAGCGCCAGGCGGCCCAGGTCGAACGCGTAGAAGCGCGTGGGCATGAAGAGCGAAAAAGCGAAGGTGAGCGCCACCGAGAGCGCGGCGCCGACGGCGGGCTCCACCAGCCGCCGCCCCGGTGAGAGGAGCCCCACCACGAGGCCTCCCAGGTACAGCGCCACCAGGTGCAGCAGCAGCTGAACCTGAAAGTGGAACATCGGGGAGACGTATTTCCCGGCGATGAGCGGCGCGAGCCAGGCGCCGATGCTCAACTCCATCGCGAGGAACAGCACCACGCTCAGTGCGACCCACGCCATCGAGAACGGACGCTCCATCGTGAGCGCAGCGTACCGGTTGGTGCCCTGGCGCGCACGAAGCGCTCAGTACACCGAGGATTCGCCGAACCCGGCCCCGCGCAGCGACTGCACCTTGAGCGCCTTCATCTGCCGGCGCTGCTCCTCGGCGGGCTTGGCCGGCGCGGCGGTGGACAGCCCGAAGAAGGCCTCGTTTCCCGCCTTGTCGGCGGCCATCACGTCTTTGCCCCCCACGGCCTCGGCCTCTTCGAAGAGCGCGTCGTTCCCGCGGATCAGCTGCGACGCCGAGTCGAAGTCGCCGCGCTCCATGGCGGTGGCGGCCTTCTGGTAGTTCTGCGCCGCGCGCGCTCGGTTGGCCAGCACCACCGCGGTGGCGTCGCGCTTCGCCTCGGCCAACGTGGCGTCGGGCGTGACGACCGCCGCCAGCGACACGGCGTCTGACGCGTCTCTCTCGGCCAGCACGTCGCGGTACGTCATGTCGGCCGAGGCCACGTCGACCGTCGCCGCTCCAGCGGGCGCGTTGGCGGAGAGGTGCAGCACGAGGCGCTCGACCTGCTTCGCCGAGAAGTCAGAGAGGGGAATGTGCACCACGTTGCCCTCGGTGCGCGCCTCGCGGCCGAACACCTGGCGAAGCGCCACGCCGGGCGGCAACTTCACCCGCACCTCGACGTTGGTCGCCACCACCTTGGCCGCCTGCTGGAGGTCCTTCTCGAAGAGCCGCGCGGTGTCCTCGGTGTTGTCGATGAAGCCGTACGCGCCGCCGCCGAGTGAGGCCAACCGCTGCATCAGGTCTTCGTTGAAGTCCGTGCCGACGCCCAGCGCGGTGACGCTCAGCCCGCTGCGGCGAATGCGCTGCACCACGTTGGCCAGCCCCTGCGCGGAGGTGAGGCCCACCGTCGGCTGCCCATCAGACACGAGGAGCAACCGGTTGACCCGAAAGTCACTGCGCGCGACCGCGAGCTGCTTCTCTCCGGCGAGGAGCGCCTCGCCGATGTTGGTGCCGCCCTCGTCGGTGATGGCCCGCACCGCGCGGCGGAGAATGGCCCGGTTCTCCTCGGTGACGAAGCGGCCCGGGGTGACGTGCACGTCGGTGCCGTAGTCGATGATGGCCAGCCGGTCGTTTGGCCCGAGCAGGTCGACGAGCTTCTCCGCCGCCCTTCGCGCGTGCTCGATTTTCGCGCCGCCCATCGAGCCAGAGCGGTCGATGACCATCGCGAAGTTCACCGGCGTGCGCGCCGCGCCGGGCACGTCGACCGCGGAGACCTCGAGCGTGGTGAACACGTCGCGCGTGCCCGCCACCAGGTACGGGTGCGACAGCTTGCCGGTGAGCGACAGCGCCCCGGAGGTGCTCGACGGTGTCACGACGACCGGCGTCACCGGAGGAGGCGTCGGTGTCGGCGCGACGGTGGGCACCGGCGGCGGCGTCGGAGCGGGTAAGGGCGCCCGCGGCACCTTGGCCACGACGGCGATGAGGAGCAGCGCAGCGGCGGAGGCGAGGAAAGCGGTCGTTCGGTTCATAGGTGAAGCCTTGAAACGAACGAGTACGCTGGGAGATCTGCCCACTTCAATTCTGGACTCATTTCAACCAGTTGGCGCACCCCGAGGCCCGGTCCCGCGATGAGCGACGGAGAGCTGCCGAAGACCGTGCCCAGGCCGAGCCAGCCGGGGCAGGAGGCCACTCCGGGCTCCACCGACGCGCTCCCGGTTCAACCGGAGGGCCGCTACGCCGTGCCCGCGGGTGTCATCGAGCCGGAGCTTGGGCGCGGGGGCATGGGCCGGGTGCTGCGGCTCCACGACACGCACTTGGGCCGCGACGTGGCGGTGAAGGAGCTGCTCCCGCACCACCGCGGCGGTGAGCTGACGGCGCTCTTCGTGCGCGAGGCGCGGGTGCTGGCGCGGCTGGAGCACCCCGGCGTGGTGCCCGTGTACGAGCTGGGGCGCCGCGATGACGGCACGCCGTATTACGCCATGCGCCGCATCGAAGGCCGCTCGCTGGCGGTCGCCCTGGCCGCGTGCACGTCGTTGAAGGAGCGGCTCAGCCTCCTCCCGCACTTCGTCGACGTGGCGCAGACCGTGGCCTTCGCGCACAGCCGCGGCGTGGTGCACCGTGACCTGAAGCCCGACAACGTGATGGTCGGCCGCTTCGGTGAGACGCAGGTCGTCGATTGGGGCCTGGCGCTGGTCGAAGGCGAGAGCGACGTCGCCGCCGGAGCCGGTACGCCGGCCTTCATGAGCCCCGAGCAGGTGCGGGCCGAGCCCGTCGACGCGCGCACCGACGTGTGGGCGTTGGGGGTGATGCTCTTCGAGCTGCTCGGTGGCGCGGTGCCCTTCGTGGGAACGACCAACGACGTCTTTCAGGCGGTGGTATCGGGGCCCATGCCGCGCGTCACCGCGTTGGCGCCCGACGCGCCGGCTGGGTTGGTGCGCATCGTCGAGCGCGCGCTCCAGCGAGAGCGGGAGAAGCGCTTCGCCAACGCCGGTGAATTCGCTGAAGCGCTGGAGGCGTCGTCGCTCGTAGCGCGCCCACCGTCGCGCTGGCCGTGGGTGGTGGCCGCCGCGGCGCTCCTCGGAGCCGGCGTCGCCGCGATGGGGTGGCTGGGCAGCGTGAGCGAGCGGGGCGTCGAGGCCACGGGGCAGACGCGCGCGCTGGCCGAGTCGAAGCGGGTGCAGGCCGTGGCGTTGACCGAGGCCGCGTCGCTGGCGCTGGAGAACCGAGACACCTCGTCGGCCCGGCGCTTCGCGAAGATGGCGCTCGAGGCCTACGACGTGCCCCTCGCGCGCGGCGTTGCGATGCTCGTGGCGGAGCGCGGTGTGCCCTCGGTCGATTGGACGTCAGGCGTCGTCGCCGGCTGCTCCTCACTCGCGGTGTCGGGTGATGTGGTGGCCTGCGCGACGTTGAATGGCGTGCAGCTGTTGAACCTCGCCGACGGCAAGGAGCGAGCGTTCCTCTCAGGCGCGACAGGGTGGCAACACGCCGTTGTGGCGCTCCCGGACGGTCGGCTCCTCGCGGGCGGCGATGACCGAACCCTCCGCGTGTGGAACGTGGCGGAGCGGCGCGTCGAGCTGCAGGTGACGGGCTTCGACAGTGGCATCTCCGCCGTGGCCTCGGCGTGGGCCTTTCCGACGAGTGGGCTCTTGGCCGTGGTCGGGTTGCGCGACGGTCGAGTGGTCGAGGTGCGCGGTGACGGGCAACGCTCGACGAAGTGGACAATGAAGGGCCGGGTTCGCGCGGTGGCGGTCACCGAACACCTGCTCGCCGCCGCGGGAGAAGACGGCGTGCGTGTGCAGTTCGGCTCAGCCACGCCCATCGACCTCGGGGGCCGCAGCCTCGCGCTCTGGCCGGCGCCCGACGGCGTGGTGGTCTCGCTCGAGCGCTCCATGGTGCACCTCACGCCGCGCGGCCTCGAGCAGCTGTCGACGCTGCACCCGGCAGAAGTGACCGCGGGCGCTTTCTCCGGCCGCGGCGTGAGCGCCGACGCCTCGGGGCGAATCCGCTGGTGGCACACGGGCTTCGTGCTCGAGGGCGTGTGGCGCGCGTCAGAAGGTGGCGTCGTCGCGGTGGCCACCGTTCCCGGCACGTCACGCGTGGTGGTCGCGCCGCGCGGAGCCACCGTGGTGTCGGTGACGCTCCCGGAGAGCGAAGTGCAGGCACCTCCCGCCGCAACACCCACAGCGCAGGCGTGGACCTCGAATGGCTGGCTGCTGTCGGGGCTGGCCGATGGGCGAGTGCAGCGCTTCGACGTGCGCGAAGGCAGCGTCGCCTTTGTCGAGGCGAAGCACAGCGGTGCCGTCCGCGCGATAGTCGAAGTCCCCGGAGCGGGCGGCGGCGACGCGCTCCGACACCTCACCGGCGGAGACGATGGCGCGGTGTTGGCGCAGCGGTGGAACGGCGGCCTCGAGTCGCTCGAGACTGGCGCGGCGGTGGTGGCGCTCGCGGTGTCACCCGATGGGCAGCGCGCGGCGTGGTCGCGGAGAGATGGCGCGGTGACGGTGTTCAGTCTCGCGTACATGAAAGAAATCGCGCGGATCCAGCCCGGCCTCGTTCATGCGCTCGCGTTCTCTCCCGATGGCCGCCTCGTCGCGCTGGCCCGCGAAGACGCCCACGTGCAAGTGCTGCTGGCGGAGTCGGGGAAAGAGGAGCGCCTCTTCCCAGCGGGTGACGGCGCCACTCAGGCCATCGCGTGGGCTCCGTCGGGCCAGCAGCTCGTGACGGCCAGCAGCGCTGGCGGCGTCTCGGTGTGGCATGCGAGCGACGGCGCGCGGGTTCGCCAGCTGATCCGGTTGCCCTCGGCGCTCCACGCGGTGGCGGTGTCTCCGTCGGGCCGGTGGGTTGCGGCGGGTGGAACCGACGGGAGCGTGCGGGTGTGGGACGTCGAGTCCGGCGCGCTCGAGGCAGAAGTGCCGGCGCAAGCGGGCGATGTGTTGTCGCTCCACTTCATCTCGGAGACCACGTTGGCCGTCGCGGGGACCGACCGCCAGCCGCACGTGTGGGAGCTGACGTGGTGACGGAGGCCGCCGAGACCCTGTGCCAGCAGTGCGGCATGTGCTGCGACGGAACGTTGTTTCACACCGTGCCGCTCCGCGCCGAAGACGTGCTGCCGGCGAAGCTCACAGTGGTGACGAACGCGAGGGGCGCGCGCTCGTTTCGCCAACCGTGCGACGCGCTCGAGGGCACCTGCTGCACCGTGTATTCGGAGCGCCCCTACGCGTGCCGCAAGTACGAGTGCATGCTGTTGGAGGCGCTGCGCAGCGGCGAAGTTTCGCTGTCGGGCGCGGCGGAGATCGTCGCTCAGGCCAAGCAGCTGCGAATGGCCGCGAATTCGCGCGAGAAGCTCGAGGCGTTTCTCCGCTTTCACTTCATCGGCCACCGGCGCTGATTCACGCGGTCAGCTTGGCGAGGTGCGCGGGGAGGTGCTCGATGGCGTTGTTTTTCTGTGCGTGGGCCGCCTCGTACTCACCGACCACGTCGATGACGTCGATGAACTGCATGCGCATCGCCTCGCCGAGCATGCCGTCGAGCAGAATCTCCGCAGCTGTCGTTCGGGTGTCGGGCTCGAGGCCCATGAGCTCGGGAGCGCGGAGGATGATCTCGAACTTCCCGTCGGGGTACCGCAGCAACACGTAACGCCAGTCGTGCGCCTTCACCTCGAGCTGGAACATGTCGGTGAGTATCTCGAAGGTCAGGTTCCACGCTTTCTGGGGCTTGGTGGAGTGGAACTCCCAACCCTCCAGCGCGGGCGCGAGGGCCACGATGCGCTTCGTCTCCTCGAGCAGCTCCGGGTCTCCGCCGGGAGAGATGACCAGCGCGTTCGCCTCCGTCAGCCCGGGGCCGATCTCCCAGACGTACGGGCCCAGCGTCGTCACCCAGGCATCGAGCTGCTCGATGAGCGCGCGGTTCTCGAACTGCTCGCCGAAATCGCCGTGGTTCTTGGAAAACCAGTTCCAGAATTCCTGCACCGGAGTTGGAGCCATTGGAGCGGGGTGTACTACGCGACGTGCGCCGCCGGAGGTGCGTCGCGTCGGCCGAGGCCACGCAGCCGGTCGATGACCACGAAGAGCAGCGGCGTGAAGAACAAGTTCAGCACCGTCGACACCAACATGCCGCCGAACACCGCGGTGCCCAGCGAGCTGCGCGCCGCCGAGCCCGCCCCCGACGAGAACATCAGCGGCACCACGCCCAGGAGAAACGCAATCGACGTCATCAGAATCGGGCGCAGGCGCAGCGTGCACGCCTCCATCGCCGCTTCGAAGGCGGGCTTGCCCTCTTCACGTAACCGGCGCGCGAGCTCGACGATGAGGATCGCGTTTTTGCTCGCCAGCCCGACGAGCATCACCATGCCGACCTGGCAGAACACGTCGTTCGGCAGCCCACGCAGCGCCTGGCCACCGAGCGCTCCGAGAATCGCGAGCGGCACCGAGAGCACGACCACGAAGGGCAACACGAAGCTCTCGTACTGCGCCGCCAACACCAGAAAGACGAAGAGGAGCCCGAGCATGAAGATGGTGCCGGTTTGGCCGCCCGACTCAATTTCCTCGAGCGACATGCCCGACCACTCGGTGGCGAAGCCGGTGGGCAGCGCCGCGCGGGTGACGCGCTCCATCGCGGCGATGGCCTGGCCCGAGCTGTAGCCGGGCGCCGCCGAGCCGCTGATCTCAATCGAGCGGAACAGGTTGAAGTGCGAGATGACCTGCGCCGACGTGGTGGGCTTCACCTTCAGCAACGCGTCGAGCGGCACCATCGAGCCGGTCGCCGTTCGTGCGTAGAGCGCCCCGATGTCTTCGGGGTTGTCGCGCGCCGTGCCTTCGGCCTGCACCATCACCCGGTAGGTGCGGTTCGAGAAATCGAAGTCGTTCACGTACGCCGAACCGAGCGCGACCTGCAGCGTGCCGAACACCTGGTCGAGCCCGATGCCCAGGGCCTTCGCCTTCTCGCGGTCGACCTCGACCAGCAGCTGCGGGTCATCGGCGGTGAACGAGCTGAACGCTCCGGCGATTTCAGGCGTGCCGTACACCTTGCTCAGCACCTGCCCCATGGCCTCGCTCATCTGCGGCAGCGTCGCTTGGAGCGAGCGGTCTTCGAGCTGCAGCTGAAACCCGCCGAGCGACCCGACGCCTTCGACCGACGGCGGTGGGAAGGGCATCACCATCGCGTCGGTGATGTGGCTGAACTCCCCGCGCAGTCGCTCGACGACCGCGTTGACGGAGTGGTCCGCGCCCAAACGTTTCTCCCACGGCTTCATGTTCACGAACATCAGGCCGCGGTTGGGGCCGCTGCCTCCGAAGCTGAACCCGCCGATGGCGAACGCGCCCTTCACCTCGGGCTGCTGGTGGAGAATCTCGTACGCGCGCGAGAGCACCTTGCCGGTGCGCTCCACCGAAGAGCCGTCGGGCCCGTTCACCGCGATGATGAACCAGCCCTGGTCTTCGTCGGGGATAAAGCCCGAAGGTACGCGCGCATACATCACCACCGTCGCCGCGACGAACAGCCCGAAGAGCCCGAGCCCGATGAGCGTGCGACGGAGCAACGTGCCCAGCAACCAGCTGTACCCGCGCTGGAGCACCTCGAGGCCGCGATCGACCCAGCGGTAGACGACGAACTTCTTCTCTGACGTGTGTCGCAGCAACAGTGCCGCCAGCGCCGGAGTCAGGGTCACTGACACGAAGGTCGAGATGGCCACTGAGAACGCGATGGTGAGCGCAAACTGTTGGTAAATGATTCCGGTGCTGCCGGGGAAAAATGAGACCGGCACGAAGACGGCGACCAGCACGAGTGAGATGGCGATGACCGGAGCCAACACCTCGCGCATGCCCTCGACCGCGGCGTCGATGGGTCGCTTCTGGTGATTCTCCTCGAGGTGCCGCGCGATGTTCTCGATGACCACGATGGCGTCGTCGACCACCAACCCCGTCGCCAACGTGAGGCCGAACAGCGTCAGCGTGTTGATGGAGAACCCCATCAACTTCACGAAGGCGAACGTGCCCACCAGCGACACGGGGATGACCACGGTGGGAATGAGCGTCGCGCGCCAGCCCTGCAGGAAGAGCAGAATGACGAGCACCACGAGCACCATGGCTTCGGCGAGCGTCTGCAACACCTCGCGAATCGACTGCTTCACCGCCGTCGTGCTCTCGAAGGCGATTTCGTACTTCAACCCCTTGGGGAAGCTCTTCGACAGCCGCTCGATCTCCGCCGCCACCGCCGTGTACACGTCGAGGCCGTTGGCGTTCGGCAGCTGCGTCACGCCGAGCCCCGCGGTGGACCGGCCGTTGAACTGCAGCACCTGCGAGTAGTCCTCCGCGCCGAGCTCGACCCGCGCCACGTCACGCAGGCGGATCAGCTGCCCGTTGACCGAATGCACGATGACGTCTTCGAACTCGCGCGGCTCCGACAGCCGGCCTTGCGCCACGACCGCGAGCTGGAACTGCTGGCCCTCGGGTTCCGGAGGTCGACCGATCTGCCCAGCGGCGACCTGCAGGTTCTGCTCGCGCAGCGCGGCCACCACGTCGAGCGGCGTCAACCGGCGCGCCGCAAGCTTCGCCGGGTCGAGCCAGATGCGCATCGAGAACTTTCGCGCTCCGAAGACTTCGACGTTGGCGACGCCCTTCACGCGCTTCACCGCGTCGCGCATGTAGATGTCGGCGTAGTTCGAGATGAACTGCGCGTCGTACTGGCCGCTCTCGTCGTACAGCGCCATGCCCAGTACGAAGCTACCGGCCGTCTTGTTGATGAGAATGCCGACCTGCCGCACCTCCGCCGGAAGCAGCCCCGACGCCGTCTGCACCCGGTTCTGCACGTCGACCGCCGCCACGTCGATGTTGCGCGAGGGCTCGAACGTCACGGTGATGTTCGACACGCCGTCGCTGCCGCTGCTCGACGAAATGTACTTCATGCCCTCGACGCCGTTGATGGCCTGCTCGAGCGGCGTGGTCACCGCCGACTCGACCACCTGCGCTGAAGCCCCGGTGTAGGTCGAGATGATGTTGACCTGCGGAAGCGCGAGGCTGGGATACTGCGCCACCGGCAACCGCGGAATCGCCAGGGCGCCCACGAGCACGATGAGAAGCGCGCATACGCTCGAGAACACCGGGCGGTGAATGAAGAACGAGGTGAACACGCGCGCGCCTTACTTGCCTGCAGAGGGCTGGTCAGACTGGAGCTCGACGAGGCTGCCGTCTCCAATGGTTTGA
>JAEUJT010000225.1 GCA_016793525.1 Archangium sp.
CGGCCAGCTCCGCGGCAACGTGATGGTGAAAACCACGCCGTCGGGCGCGCGGGTGTTCGTGAACGGCACCTTCCAGGGCTACACGCCGGTGATGCTGCAGACGCTGCCGGTGGGCAAGGCGATGATCAAGATCGAGCGCCCCGGCTTCAAACAGATCGGCCAGATGCTCGACATCAGCCCCGAAGACCAAGATCTCACGCTCGAGCTGGCGCCCTCCCCCGCGTTCAAATCGTACGACGGCTCGCTCGATAAACTGGCCAGCGAGGCGCTGAAAGATCGCGCCGGAGCGGCCATGGCCTCGGTCGCCAAATCGCTCGGGCTCGAGCGCGCGATGATCGCGGTGCTCAAAGAGATCAACGGCGGCGCGCAGAACGAGCTCACGCTCGCCTACTACGATGTGAAGGCCGGCAAGCGCCTCGGCATCAAGCGCGCCACCTTCGCCGGCGACGAATACGGCCAGCTCAAGGGCGAGGTCGGCCGCATGGTGAACGGGCTGGTGAACCTGTCTGAGAGCGGCGGCCCCGAGAAGGTGCGCTCGTCGGATCCGCTCGACGGCAAAGGCGGCATGGAAGATTGGAGCTCGGAAGATCGAGGCGGCCGCTCCACGGCGCGCGACAAGAAGAAGCGCTCGGGCGACCCGCTCGACGGCACGCAAGGCACCGAAGACTGGTAGCCGGCTTTGCGCTAGTCCGCGGGCATGCGCTTCTCTTTGCTCGCGTTGCTGGTGGCTTCGACCTCGTTGGCGCAGACGGCCGGCGTCGCCACCGATGACGTCAGCCGCGGCACGACCCAGCTCCCCAACTCCGCCGCCTTCGTCGACGACAGCACGTCGCTCGTCTTGAACCCCGCCGGCCTCGGGCGCACCGGCGTGCTCACCGGGGTGGTGATTCACGAGCGCAGCAACACCCGGCTGCTCGACGCGACCGGCGCCTGGGTCGCGACCTCGCTGGGTGACTTCTTCGGCCTCGGCCTGGGCGTCGACTTCATTCGACCCGACGGCGGCGCGCCGCGCTCGAAGACGAGCCTCGGCTTCTCCCTCGGTCCCCAGCAATTTTCGGTGGGCGCCACCATCAACTGGCTCTTCGGGACGCCGACCTCGGGGTTGATCGCGGCGGATCTCGGCCTGCAGTCGCGACCGCTGCGGTGGCTGTCGCTCGGCGCGGCGGTGCGCAACGTCAACGCGCCCTCGAGCGCGGCTGCCACCACCCAGCGGGAATACATCGTGTCGGTCGGTCTGCGGCCCTTCGCCGAGCGCTTCACGCTGGGCATCGACTGGCTCGCGCGCGAAGGCGTGGCGATCAACACCAGCCAACTTCAGTACACCGCCACGCTGCGCACGGTCCCTGGCCTCCGCGTCTTGGCGGGCTTCAGCCACGGCCTCGGAGGCGCTGTGCCGCTCGCGGTGCAAGCGGGCCTGTCGGTCGACTTCGAGCACTTCGGGTACACGCAGGGCGTCTCGGTGGCGAACGACCGCGCGAACTTTCAATTCGTTGGGCGCTTCTCTGCCGACACGTACGCCACCATCGTGCCCTCGCGTCGGGTGATCGTGATCAGCCTCGACAACATCGGAGAGCCGCAGGGCAGCACGCTCGGCTCGCTCCTCGGGCTGGCCGCGGAAGATCGGTACCTGCGCCTGCTCCGCTCGCTCTGGCGGGCCTCGGTGGATCCAGAAGTCGATGCGGTCGTGCTGAAAGTCGAGGGCGCGAGCATCGGCCTGGCCCGCGCCGACGAGGTGCGCGCCGCGGTTGAACGCCTGCGCCAGAACAAGAAGAAGGTCGTGGCCTACGTGCTCGGCGCGAGCGACCCGGAGTACCTCATCGCGGCCGCGTGCGACCGCATCTACGCCGCGCCCGAGGCGATGTTGATGGTCGACGGCCTGCGCTCGAGCACCATCTTCTTCGGCGACGCGGCGAAGCGGCTGGGCATCGACGTCGACGTCGCCCGGGTGGGTGCGTACAAGAACTTCCCCGACCAGTTCACCCGCGCCGACATGAGCGCGGAGCAGAAAGAAGCGGTCGAGGCCTACCTCGACACCTCGGAGAAGACGGTCGCCTCGCTGGTGATGCGGCACCGCGGCATCTCGCAGACCGCGTGGGAGGCGATCTGGAAAGAGGGCCTCAAGTCACCGCAGCGCGCGAAGGCGCTTGGAGAGATCGACGACGTGGCGACGCCGTCGCAGCTCGACGATCTCGTGTCGGGGCTGGTGCCGGGCGCCCGCATCGCGCGTGAGCGCTCAGAGCCGCGCGACGAGCGCTGGGGCGATCAGCGGCAGATCGCGGTCATCCCCGTGCTGGGCAGCATCACTGGTGGCCGCAGCCAGTCGGCGCCGGTCGCGGGGCAAGTCTCGGGCGCGGAGAGCTTCGTCGATGCGATCTCCAGCGCGGCTGACGACCCGAACGTGGTGGCCATCGTGGTGCGCGTCGAGTCGGGCGGAGGCGAGACGCTCGCGTCTGACGTGATGTACCGCGCGGTGATCGAGGCGAAGAAGAAGAAGCCAGTGGTGGCCTCGATGGGCGACGTTGCCGCGTCGGGCGGGTACTACGTGGCGATGGGCGCCGACGAGATCTGGGCGTCTCCCACCACGCTCACCGGCAGCATCGGCGTGTTCTTCATCAAGCCCGCGGTGAAGCGGCTCGCGAACGAGTGGGGCATCTTCCAGCAGCACATCACGCGCGCTCCGCTGTCTGGCGTGACTGACCCTTTCGACCCGTGGACCGAGGAGCAGCGTGAGGCCGCGCAGAAATGGGTCGACGCCTTCTACGACACGTTCATCACCGAGGTGGCCACCAACCGAAAGATGGAGAAGACCGCAGTCGACGCCGTAGCGCGCGGCCGGGTGTGGAGCGGCGCCGACG
This sequence comes from Archangium sp., assembly GCA_016793525.1. Next base: position 2,856 of record JAEUJT010000225.1, read on the forward strand.
CGAAGGCCAAGGGCCTGGTCGATCAGCTCGGCGGCTTCATGGACGCGGTGCGTGCCGCAAAAGTCCGCGCTGGGCTGGCGGCCGATGACGATGACGTGGCGCTCTCGTTCTTCCACGCCCGCGCGGGCCTGCTCGCGTCGGTGATCGCCTCTGCGCCGTCGTCGCTGCTCGAGCGGCCGATGCCGACCTCTCCGCTGCCTCCGGCGCTGGCCCACCTCGCCGAGCAGCTCGGCCCGGCCCTCTGGCTCCTCGACAAGCCGGCGGTGCAGTCGCGCCTCGAATACGGCCTCGACGTGCGCTGAGCGGGAACCGACCGATCGCTTCTTCGCGCTTCGGCGCGCCGACGAACCGTTCGCCGCGTTCTTGATGAACTGGAAAGGAGAGACCTTCTCCGCGCGCAACGCGGTGACGCAGATCAACGTGGCCGCGTGCGACCGCGACGACCGCGCGCTTCGTCTCGCGCCCACCGAGCGCTCGCGTCGATGATTCCGCCAACGCACCGGCTGGAGGTCGTCGATGCGCAGAGCACCAACAAATTCGCGCTGGTGGTGGTGTCACCCGTGGAGCGCGCGTTCTGACGCTCGGCAATCACGGAGCCGGCGTGAAGGCCCACACGCCGCCCTTGAACACCGCGTCAGAGGGATTCCCAGCGAGCGCGGTGCGGCCGTCGAGGCTCAACGCGACAGAGCCGATCTGGCCCTGCGCATTCGCATCGGCACGGGCCCCTCCGACGAAGGGCTCTCCGCTCGAACGCCAGGTGCCGTCGACGCGAACGAAGAGTTGCGCCGAGATCGAGCCCAGGGCACTCGCGCCGCCGCTGACCAGCACCCGATCACCCGCGAACCCCACCGTCAGTGCCACGCCCGCCCCACCGCGCGCCAAGCTGATCTGGGGGGACAGCGTCACCACGCCGTCTGCGCGGGCCCACCCATCTCCGCGGCGCGTGAAGGTGATGAGCGTGCCGAGCGGCCCCGCCCCGCCGTCGACGGCTCGGCCCCCACTGTCGAGGTGTGATGACACCACCAGCACGGTGCCGTCTCCGCTCACGCCGATCGCCTCTGTCGCGCTGACGTCGCTTCCGAGCGCGATGGCTTCGGGGGTTGCCCACCCGCCTGGCACGCGAGAGAACACCAGCACTACGGCGCCCGCGTCGTCGCCCGCGCGAACCACGGCTGTATCTCCGTCGCCGCTGAGCACCACCCGGCCGCCGGAGACATAACCGCGGCCACTCCCGTCATCGAGGGACAGCGTCGTGCGACCCCAGCCACCGTCGTCACCGCGCTCGAAGATCACCACCGCCGGAGGACTCACCCGGGCCGTCGCCACCGTGCGCCCGTCGAGGCTGAGGCCGAGGCTCGCGCCCAGGCGTGAGACGCTCGAGGTGGTGCCCTCTGGGCCGACCAACTTGCTGGCGTGCGGCGACCACGCGGTGCCCCCATCAGAGGAGAACATCCACACCGCCCCGCCGCCATCTGCGTCCATCGAGCCGCCGATGGCCGCGACGAGCCCTTCGGCGTCGAGGCCGACCGACTGACCGAACCACTGCCTTGGGCCTGCGCGATCGCTGGTGGTCATCATCGGCCCTTCGACCTCCCACGCGCCCGAATCCACCTGGCGGTACCCCCAGGCTGCTCCGCGCTCGCTGCTGGCGCAGATGGCGCCGACCATCGCCGTTTGTCCCTCGGCGGAAAGCGCCACCCCCGAGCCAAGGCACACCAAGGTGGTGATCGCGTCTGACGGGAAAGGGAGCTGTACCCGGCGGTTCAGCGCAGGCGGCGGCGCGGTGCTCACCGTGAACCACGGCTCCGCCAACCGGGTTTCTTCAGGGAAAACCAACGTCGCAAAACCGCTCTGCGAACCCGGCATCACGAGCACCCGAAGCCCGCGCTCGTCGCGCGCGAGCACGTGGGCGAGAACCTGACCGAAGCGCACCTCGGCCACACGCTCCACCTCGGGCCCGGTGACTGTCACCACCGAGCCGACGAAACCCGCGCGCGGAGACAGGTCGTACAGCGTCTCGGGGAGCCGACAGAGGCGATCGGCGCTGCACCGAAGTCGGTCATCACCGACACAGTCGTCATCGACGTTGCACAGAAAGGTGAGCCCCGAGAACTGCGGGAGCACGGGAGCGCACGACACACACACCATTCCCCAGGTGAGCCACCGCCGCAGCCCGCGCATGGGCGCACGCTACCCCACGCCCCAAGCGCGATTTCTGACTGTTTTTTGAGCGACAGGCTGCTAGCACCTGCGTGCCGCATCGACGGGCCGCAGCTTGGCCCCGGGCGGTTCAGGGCGCGCGCGGTTCGGTGACGGTTCGACAGGCCCCACCCCGCGGTCAGCGCCTTGCCCCAGCACTGTGAGAGGCGCATGAGCACGAGCGACGAGCAGCCCGACCCAACCGACCCGACCCCGCCCACCGCACCACCCTCTGGTGGCGACGACGACGGAGGCGATGACGACGGCCCCGACGATGGCGGCGATGAAGGCGGAGGCGCCGAAGCAGGCGCTCCGACGCACGGTGGGGGCGCGCCAGGCCAAGGGCCCGGGTTGGGTGGAGGCCGCAAGCGCCGCCGCCGCCGCCGCCGCAAGGGCAGCCCCATTTTCTTCAGCGAAGACGGTCAGGCCTACCGCAAGGTGATTCAGCCCGACGGCCAAGTGGTGAACGTGTTTCTCACCGCGGTCGAGCTGGAGCAGCACAAGCAGCGCCAACAGCAGCAACAAGCCCAGGCGCAGCAGCAACAGCAGCAGCGCCACGCGCAGGCCACGGGTCAGCCGGTGCAGGTGCCGGTGCAGACCGTCGAGGGCGTGTTGGACCTCGAGGTGAAGGGCCAAAACGCGGCGCTCCGGTCGCTCAAACACGGCCTGCTGCCCCGCACCGACGACCCTGAGATTCCCAAGAACCTGGTCCAGAAGCTCCGCCTCCGCGCGGGCCAGTACCTCACCGCGAAGGCCCAGATGCGCGGGCTCAAGGGCACGGTGGTCAGCGTCGATACCGTCGAAGGCATGCCGGTCGAGCTCGCCACGCGCCTGCCGCACTTCCAAGACCTGACGTCCATCGACCCCGTCGAGCGCCTCAACCTCGAGCACGGCTCGAAAGACATGGTGACGCGGGTGCTCGACCTCGTTGCGCCGCTCGGCAAGGGGCAGCGCGCGCTCATCACCGCCCCGCCGAAGACGGGCAAAACCATCATCTTGCAGCGCATGGCCCAGGCGATTCTCTCGAATCACCCCGAGGCGCACGTGATGGTCGTGCTCATCGACGAGCGCCCCGAAGAAGTCACCGACATGAAGCGCAACATCAAGGCCGAAGTGCTGGCCTCGAGCTCCGACCAGAAGACCGTGGCGCACCTGCGGCTGGCGGAGCTGGCGCTCGAGCGAGCGCGGCGCATGGTGGAATGCGGGAAAGACGTCGTCATCTTGCTCGACTCCATCACCCGCCTCGCGCGCTCGTACAACAAAGAGGTCGAGTCGTCGGGCCGCACGATGTCGGGTGGCGTCGACTCGCGTGCGCTCGAGAAGCCCAAGCGCCTCTTCGGCTCGGCCCGCGCGACCGAAGAGGCGGGCACGCTCACCATCGTCGGCACCGCGCTCATCGACACCGGCAGCCGAATGGATGAAGTGATTTTCGAAGAATTCAAGGGCACGGGAAACTCCGAGGTCACGCTCGATCGGCTGCTCGCCGAGAAGCGCATCTGGCCGGCCATCAACATCGCGCAGTCAGGCACGCGCAAAGAAGAGAAGCTCTTCACCCTCAAGGAATACGAGAAGGTGAAGAAGCTGCGGCAGATGCTCTTCCAGGTGAAGCCAGTCGAGGCCATGGAGGCGCTCATCAAGCGCCTCACCCGCTACGAATCGAACGACGACTTCTTGAGCGAGCTGTAGCCCGATGCAGCTCGTCTCGGGCCGCTGCGCGGTGCACGTCGAACGCCCTGGCATCGGGGTGTGCGTCGAGTGCCGCAATGTCGTCTGCACCGAGTGCACCACGCAGTTCGAGGGCATCAACCGCTGCGCGTCATGCCTCGCCAAGCGACGGGTCGAAGCGCAGAGCCGCTCGGTCGAATCTGAATTCTCCTCGGCCAACGTCGCGCGCGCGGCGGTGGCGGCGGCCCTGCTGTACGGCTTCACCTACGGAGCGGCCTCGCTGCTGGCGCTGGCCGGTGACTGACCATGGCCGTCGACCCGCTCGAGCTTCGGCCGCGCGGGCCGCTGGCGCTCCTCGATGCGGCGGTGCGTCTGTGCGGCAGCACGACCGGCGTGTGGGCGCTGACGCTGCCCTCGAGCGTCGTGCTCGTCGCGGCGGGAACATGGGCAGTGCAGGCGCTCACCTTCCGTCAACCGACCTGGCTCGTGGCGTTGGTGATGACCGGCGCGTGGCTCGTACGCGCACTCAGCCAAGCAGCCGCGAGTGACTACGTCTTTCAGCAGGTCTTGGAGCCCACGCCGCCGTCGGTGTTCGGGTCGCTGAAGGCCGCGCTCCGCCGAGTGCCGCGGGTGGTCGTGACGGCGGAGTCGGTGCTGGTGATCGACGGGGTGATGCTACTCCTCACCGGGGGGCTGGGGCTGCTGTTCACCAGCGCCACGGCGGCGAGCTTCGCGGTGGTGATGCGCGGCGGCCCGTCGACCTCGGCGATGCAAGGCCCATGGAGCGTGTACGCCACCAGCGCTGAGCTGCTCGGCCCTGCCCGCGGCACTGCCACCTGGGTGCGGCTGGTCAACCTGCTGCAGCCCCTGATGGTGCTGAACGTTCACCTCGCGGTGGTGATGGCCCTCTGGGCGGCGTCGTCGCTCCTCGGCCTCGAGCTGACGCTGGTGAAGCGCTTCGTTCAGTTGAGCAACCCGACCTGGCTCGCGGCGCTGGCGCTCGTCGCCTTCGTGGTGCTCGAGCCTCTCCGGGCGACGGCCGCGGTGCTGCTGCTCGTCGACGGCCGGGTGCGCAAGGAGGGCCTCGATGTCAGCGCCTCCATCGACCGGCTCCCGAGGCGAGCGGCACGCGGCGCGGGCCTCGCGCTCACGCTGTGCCTCGCTGCCGGCTCGGCTTTCGCGGAGTCGTCTCTCGTGGAGCGCCTCGACGACGTCGCGGGCTCCTGCGACCTCGAAGTGAACGCCGAGCTCCGCACCGCCATCGCGTCAGCGCCAGAGCCGCAACGCAGCGCGTGGTCTCGCTTCGTTCGGCGCGTCGAGCGCGAGCTCTCGGAGGACGATGCGTGCGGCACGCTGGAAGAATCGCTCTCCGCAGCCGAGGCGCAGCTCGAGCGGCTCCGCACCGTGGAGCGCAGCGTCGACGCCTCCACTGCCCGACAAGACGCCGCCGCCATTCTCGCGCAGCCCGAATTTCTCGAGGCCCCACCCGCCCCGCCGCCCGAGCCCGAGACAGCGGGCGACCCGACGTGGCTCCAGCGCTTCCGCGACTGGCTGAAGTCTCTGCTCGACGCGATCAACGACTGGCTCCGGTCGCAACCGATCCGCGCGCCGACGCCGGAGCCGAGCACCACGCCCGTCGGGCTGGGTGTGGTGCTGGTGGGCATCACGGTGCTGGTCGCGCTCGTCGTCACCTGGGTGCTGCTGGCCCAGCGCGGGCGGAGGGCGAAACAGGTAGCGAACGTCGCGCACACCGCGGAGCCACTTGGTCTTCACCCCGACAACGCGCTGGCGAAGGCGCCGGAGACCTGGGTGTCTCTCGCCGATGCGCTCGCGCGAGAGGGGCAGTTCCACGAGGCCGTGCGCCACGTGTACCTCGCGCTGCTCAGCGGGCTCCACGCGCGCGGGCACATCGACTACCGCCGCACCTCGAGCAACTGGGACTACGTCTCGCACTTCGCAGGGCCCTCACAGGCGCGCCCGGCGTTCCACGAGCTGACCCGCCGCTTCGACTTCGTCTGGTACGGCCGCACGCCAACCGCCGCCGGGGAGTACCAGGCGTTTCGCACGCTGGCCGAGCCGCTGCTCGACGCGCCCACCTCCGCGGAGGTGCCGAATGAATGACCGGTTCCCGGTGGTGCTGGTGGCGGGCCTGGCGGTGTTCGGTCTCCTCGGCGCGGTGGTCATGCGCTCAGCGAACCGCGGTGAGTTCGCGGAGACGCTTTCGACCTACCGCTCGGCCCACGACGGAGCGCGCGCGCTGTACGTGCTGCTGCAGCGCGACGGCGTGCAGGTGCAGCGGCTGGTGGAGGACCTCGAGACGCTGGAGCCGCACGACACGGTGGCGCTGCTCGGGCTCGCCATCGATGAGACCGAGCTGTCATCGAAGGCCGACGCGGGAGCGACGCGCTGGAGCTGGGGCGATGACGACGCCTCGGTGCTCCACGAGAAAGACGTCGAACGACTGCTCGCGCACGCCAAGAGCGGCGCCACCGTGGTCGCGGTGCTGATCGATACGAAGCAGAACGCGCTGGTCGACGCGCTCGAGGTGTGGGTCGAGCACGACGACGAAATCTCCGGTCTTCGCACGCTCGTGCCGGGCCAGCCCACGGCCTTCACCACCGGCGTGCAGCGGGTAGAGGCCACGGTCGACGCGTACCTCCACGCCCCCGCCAGCGCGGTGCCGGTGTTGGTCGATGAGGTGAACGACGAGCCGGTGGCGCTGTGGGTGCCACAT
>JAEUJT010000235.1 GCA_016793525.1 Archangium sp.
CCCGCCCCAGGGCGTGTGCACCGACACCTCGACCAACAAGTGCGTGCCGAAGCTGCTGGGCATGGAGGGCCGCGTCGACATCGCCACCCTCCTCGCCAGCTTGGGCGCGCCTCCCAACACCGGCGTCGACTTCAGCGTCGCGGCGGGCGGCAACGTGCAGGCCGATGACGCCGGTCTGACCCTGGGCCTCCGCGGCGGGTTGGTGGAGTTCGCGGTCTCTCCGTGCGTGCAAGAGGTGATGCGGCCAGCGATGCCCAACCTGCCGATTCCCGATTTCGGGCTCGATGCGCCGGGGCCGTACGACCTGGCGGTCTCCATGTCGCACCAGCTGTTGTCTGAGGCGCTGTTCCGCGCCCAGCAGTCAGGTGCGCTGTGCCTCGAGCTCGGCTCGGAGCGCATCACCGTGCTCGACTCGTCGCTCCTCGCCACGCTGCTGCCGTCGCTCAACAAGCTGACCCACGGTGAGGCGGTGCCCCTGCGCATCGTGGTGCGGCCGGTGAACCCGCCCACCGCGGTGGTGGGCCGGGGCACGTTCGATTCAGCGGGCAAGCCCATCGACCCGCTGATTCGGCTCGACTGGCCAGGCCTCGAGCTCGACCTCTACGCGCGCATCGATGACCGGTACGCCCGCATCTTCACCATCGTCGCCGACCTCGAGCTTCCCCTCGGGCTGAACATCGACGCCTGCGGCAACTCGGTGACGCCGGTGGTGGGCAGCCTCACTGGGGCCGTGAAGAACGTGAACGTCATCAACTCCGAGATGCTCGCCGAGGAGCTCGACTCGCTGAAGATGCTGGTGCCCACGCTGCTCTCGCTCGCCGAGCCGTCGCTGGCCAATGGCTTGTCAGCCATCGCCGTGCCCGAGCTGCCCAACCTGCGGGTGCGGCTGAAGCTGCTCGAGGCCCGCGGCATCGGCCAGCGCACTGGCACGTCGCAGTACAACCACCTCGGCATCTACGGTCAGTTCGTCGAGGAAGATGCGGGCTGCCCGGTGGTGGGTACGCTCTCCGGTGACGCAGCGGCCTTCGTGCGCGAGCTGGCGAACGGCGGCGCGGAGCTGTCTCTGCCTGAAGGCACATATTCGGTGCGCGTCGACAACGGCTTGTGGCTCATTCCGCAGGCGACCGTCGGTGGCACGCTCCACGTCGAGCACCCGCGCTTGCGGCTCGGCGGTGCCCACCGCATCGACGTACGCGACCGGCTGGGAACCATCGTCTCCGTCGTCACGCCGTAAAGGCCGTCACCCCGTAAAGGCCGTCACGCCGTAGAGCACCGCGGAATCGGTCAACGACCGGCGTCTCCTTCGTACCCAGGCGGGGCCACCGCTGCGGGTGAAGCCATGTCGTGTTTGCGCGCTCGACGATGCCCGCCATCATCGGGCGAGACAGGCGTTGCATCTGGCTCAGCTCCGCAGCGAGGCGATGGCGGCGGCGTAGTCCGAAGAGCGGAAGACGTGGTTGCCCGCCACGAGCACCGTGGCACCCGCTGCCACCACCTGCTTCGCCGTCTCCGCGTTGATGCCGCCGTCGACCTCGATGTCGACCCCAGTCAGGCCCCGCGCGTCGAGCATCGACTTGAGCCGGCGGATCTTGTCGACGGTGGAGGGAATGAACGACTGGCCGCCGAAGCCCGGGTTCACCGACATCACCAGCACCTGCGCCACCTCACCCAACACCTCTTCGATGGCTGCCAAGGGTGTGGACGGGTTCAGCACCACCGACGGACGAGCCCCCGCGCCGCGAATCTGCTGCAGGGTGCGGTGGAGGTGTGGGCAGGTCTCGACGTGCACGGTGATGGTGCTGGCGCCCGCCGCTGCGAAGTCGGCGATGTACTTCTCGGGCTCGACGATCATCAGGTGCACATCGAGCGGCAGCGCCGTGGCGCGTTTCACCGCCTCGACCACCACCGGCCCGATGGTGATATTCGGCACGAAGCGGCCGTCCATCACGTCGACGTGCACCAGGTCGGCGCCGGCGGCGGTGATGGCCCGCACCTCGTCGCCCAAGCGCCCGAAGTCGGCAGACAGAATCGACGGTGCAATCTTCACGGCCACGGAGTCGGCTCCTCGAGCGGGTACGAGACCCGTCAACCGTAGCGGGGAAAGCGCGCCGCGCACACGGAGTTGCGCTGGGCACCTCGTGGGGCCAACATCGCCGAACCGTGCCCGACCTTCCCGACGACCCGACCGCGGCCGCCGCGCTGCAGACCGCCACGCGCCGCGTCAACAAGCTCAACGCGATTCTCGAGGTGGCCAAGGCGATGACCGCCGAGCGCAACCTCGACACGCTGCTGCCCCTCATTCTCAAAGAGGCCGCGCGCGTGGTCGAGGCCGACCGGTGCTCGCTCTTCATTCTCGATCGGCAGCGCAACGAGCTGTGGAGCCGCGTCGCCCAGGGCACGAAAAGTGAGATTCGCCTCCCCCTCGGGCAGGGCATCGCCGGCGCCGTCGCCCAGACCGGCCTGCTCATCAACCTGAAAGACGCGTACGACGACCCGCGCTTCAACCGCGACTGGGACGCGCGGAGCGGCTACCGCACCAAGAGCGTGCTCTGCGTGCCCATGCGCGACACGGCGGGCGACGTCACCGGCGTGATTCAGGCACTCAACTCGTTCGACGGCGTGTTCGACGCAGAAGACGAAGAGCTGCTCCTCGCCCTGGGCGGCCAGGCGGCGCAGGCGATTGAAAACGCCATGCTCCACGAAGAAATCAACCACCTCTTCGAGGGCTTCGTGCAGGCCTCGGTCGGCGCCATCGAGTCTCGAGACCCGACCACCGCCGGTCACTCCGGCCGGGTCGCGGCGCTCACCGTCACCCTCGCCCAAGTCACCGAGAAGACGCTCGCCGGGCCGTACGGCGGCATTCACTTCAACGCCGACCAACTCCAGGAAATTCGCTACGCGTCGCTCCTGCACGACTTCGGGAAGATCGGCGTGCGCGAGCCGGTGCTGGTGAAGGCCGAGAAGCTCTACCCCCACGAGCTTGAGCTGCTCCGCTCACGGTTCGAGCTGGCGCGCCGAGACCGGCAGCTGGCCTCGCTCCAGCGGCGACTTGACGGTGTCAAGCTGCGCGGCCCCGACGCCATGGCCGACCTCGACGCGGCCGAAGACGAGAAGCTCCTGGCCGAGCTCAAGTCGCTCGATGAGGCGCTCGACTTCGTGCTGCAGTGCAACCGCCCCACCGTGTTGGCCCAAGGTGGGTTCGAGAAGCTGGCCGGGCTGTCATCGGTCGGGTTCAACGACTCGAGAGACCGACCGCAGATGCTGCTCACGCCGTCTGAGGTGCAGGTGCTCTCCATCCCCCGAGGGTCGCTGTCGCCCACCGAGCGCCGGGAGATCGAGTCGCACGTCACCCACACCTTTCGCTTCCTCGCGCAGATCCCGTGGACGCGCATGCTCAAGCGCGTGCCTGAAATCGCCTACGCGCACCACGAGCGCCTCGACGGCAAGGGCTACCCCCGCGCCATCAACACCGAGCTGATCCCCGTGCAGTCGAAGATGATGGCCATCTCCGACGTGTACGACGCGCTCACCGCCAGCGACCGCCCGTACAAGAAGGCCGTGCCCCACGAGCTCGCCCTCGACATCTTGAAGAAAGAGGCCGACTCCGGGCAGCTCGACAAAGAGCTGCTCACCATCTTCATCGAGGCCGAAGTACCGAAACGAGCGCTGACGTCGAAGTGAAGCGCGCTCCATGACACAACGGCGCGCGGTGCTCCTGGGAGTCGTGGTGGTGCTGGTGCTCGCCTTCGTCGTGTGGCTCGTGCTCAGGCGCGATGCGGCGACCGGTGACGCAGACCGTGCCGAGAGCGCGAGAGCCGACACCGGCGTCCCCCCCCGCTCCGTCGAGCCCCGTGACGCGCTTCGAGCTGCGGTGCAACCGCGCACCGTGCGCCAAGCGCGCGCTCCCATCGAAGTGCGTTCAACGTTGTGACAGTGAGTCGGCTACTCGGCTCACGCGCATCGTGCAGGAAACTCCGACGAGGTACATGACACCGCCACCGAGCATGACGAACGTGCGCGAGTCACTTGGGAGGTCTCGCCCCAACATGATCACGGCCGCTCCCAATACAGCGCTCCGAAGGCCCCAGCGGGTGCCTTCAGCCTGGCACCGCGCAGCACAGCGACCAGCGTCATGATCACCAGAATCGGCATGGCAACCGCCGT
>JAEUJT010000248.1 GCA_016793525.1 Archangium sp.
GGGGCGGGTGTTGACGCGCGCCGACCTGGCCGCGCACGTGCTGCTGACCGTGCGTGGCCCGGACCCCCGCCTCAACTTGCCGACGCAAGACCTCGAGCAACAGTCGACCGTGGTGCTGCCCGATTTTCATTCGAAGAAGGCGGCGATTCTGCAGCAGCTCGGCTTCGGCTGGTTGCCAGACTGGCTGACCGAAACTGAGCTCGAGGCAGGCCTGTTGGTGCCTCTGCGCGTCGACGGCGCTGCGTCACACACGTTCGAGCCACGGGCCGCGTACCGGGGAGGTCGCCTCGGCCCGGCCGCGCGCGCCGTGCTCGATACCCTCAAGCGCGCGTGAGGCACGAGCGCGAACCCGCCACGTTTGCTAGGACGCGCACCGTCTCGAACAACGAAGCGGACCAAACGGCCGGCGTTTGAGGGGTTCTCCAATGTTCATGCGCGTATTCGCACTCGCCGGCGTCATCGCCTCGGTGGGCTGTTTCAAACCTTCGTCTGACTGCACGGGCGGCGACTGTCCAGCGGACAGCGGCATGGGCGGAGGGACGGCCATGGGCGGAGGCACGGCCACCGGCGGCGGCGAAGGGACCGGCGGCGGCAACACCGGAGGAGGTGACGCGACCGGCGGCGGTGCGGGCACGGGCGGCGGGGAAGCGACCGGCGGAGGCGCCACGGGTGGCGGCGCCGGCGGAGGGAACACCGGCGGGGGCGGCGGCACCATGGCCGTGCCGGGCGACACCTGCGCGGCGCCCATCGTGCTCGCTGGGCCTGGCAACGTCACCGGCTCGACGGTCGGGGCGCAAGCGAACTACGACGGAGATACCAACGGCTGTGCCACCAGCCGCGGCCCCGATGTCGTGTATTCCATCACCATTCCCGCAGGGAGCCGGCTCGACGCGACGGCGACGCCAGGCCCCAACTGGGACGTAGCGCTGCACCTCGTCAACTCAGCGGCGCAGTGCTCGAGGACCGGCACGACCTGCGTCGAGTCGTCTGACGAAGACGGCGATGGAGACCCGGAAACGGTCTCACTGCTCAACACGGCCAGCTCGGCGCGCACCGTGCTGATCGTGGTCGATGGCTACCAGCTGGGCGACGTGGGCTCGTTTTCCCTCGAGGTCTCGCTCAGCACGGCCCAGCCGGGAGATCGCTGCGAAGCCGCGGAAGTGCTGACGCCGAACATGTCCCTCTCGGGACAGAGCCTCGGCGGCTACAGCAACGACTACGACAACAACAGCGCCAGCTGTCAGTACCTCGACGGCCCCGAGCGGGTGTACCGAGTGTCGGTGCCGGCGGGGAACCGACTCACCGTCGATGTGACCTCGACGGGCATCGACCCGAGCGTCTCCCTCATTCAGTCGGTCAACGACTGCAACTCGCGCGACTGTCTCGACAGCTCAGATCGCACCAGCATCGACGGCGGCGAGCGCGCGTTCTGGGACAACCGCGGCAACGCGAGCCAAGACATTCTGGTGATGGTCGACTCCGAGCCCTTTACTCCAGCGGCCGGCCGCGGCTTCGGCATCACCGCCTCGGTGGCGCCGTCGCCCGCCACGATCACGGGCGGGAGCACCTGCAGCACCCCGGTGATGCTCGACGCGGGCGTCTACCTGTCCACCACCGCGGGCCGGAGCAGCCAGTTCAACTTCTCCGACGGGCGCCGGTGCGAAGACACGAGCTCGGCTCCCGACACCGTCTTCGGGTTCAACCTGCCGGCGAACTCGATGGCACGCGTGCGCGTCGAGCCCGAGAACTGGCGCTCGGTGGTGAACGTGTTCGAGACCTCCGCGGCGTGTCTGCCTTCTCCCGATGCGGGCATCGCGTGTCTCGCGTCGACGGCGGCGTTCGAGGTCATGGTCCGCAACCCGACCGCCGCTGCGATGACGCCGCTGGTGGTTGTCGACTCCGCCGACTCGTCTGCATCGGGGAACTTCACGCTCACCATCGAGCAGCTGCCCCTGGTCACGGTGGTGGGAGACAGCTGCGACACCGCGCAGGTCATCGCGTCGTCGGGCACGCTCGCCGGGTTGACCACGGTCGGGTTCTCCGACGACGTGACCACGCTCAGCGGCGTCGGCAACACGACCTGCCCGCTCAGTCCGGGCCGGGGCCCCGATCGCGTCTTCAGCGTCTCGGTGGGCGCGGGTCAGACGCTCACCGCCGTGGTCATTCCCAGCGGGTGGGACGCGACCATCTCCATTCTCGATCCCGGGGAGTGCGGCACGAACGCGCAATGCATCGACGGCGCCGATGACGGTGACGACGGCGACGCCGAGACAGCGCAGTTCACCAACAGCGGCTCGAACGCTCGCACGGTCTATGTCGTGGTCGACTCGGGGTACTCCACCGTGACGGAGGGGACCTTCAGCTTGATCACCAGCCTGTCACCGTAGCCCTCAGGGTGACCCGGCGTCGGGGGGCTGCTCCACGACGAGGTGGTCGTCGAGCGCGACCCTCCCGAGTGAATTCAAGGCCACCGCCCAGAGCAGCTTGCGGTGCTCCGCCGCGCTCACCGCGCCCTCGAGCACCAGGCCAGCGCCGACGTATTTCGCCATCACCCGCGCTGGCGCGATGGCGTCGAACGCGGTTTGCAGGCCTTTCAGCTGCGCGCGGAGCATCGGCGCGTCGAAGGTCAACTCGAGCTCTCGGGCGGCGAAGGCCTCGGTCTGGAACAGCGTGAGGAGCGCGGCGCGGCAGACGTCGGTCTTCACCGTCACCGTGAGCTTCACCTCCGCCGAGGGCGTCAGCAGCAGGCCTGGGCATGCCTTCTTCGCAGCGGCGAGCGCGGCGTCACTCGCGGGGGGCGCCCCACCGACCCGCACCCGCCACAGCGCGACTTTGCCCTCGGCGCCCAGCAACATCAGCGCCCGCCCTGGCTTCGCGCCTGCGGTGAGCAGCAGCTCGTTGCTGTCGGCGAGCCACTCCGCCTGGACGGTCGACGGGGCATCGACCTCGACCCAGTCGAGCGTCGGCAGCTTGACGAACTTTTCACGGGCGGCGGGCACGTCGTGCACCCAATCGGCCGGCCACCCCCACGCCGACGCGGCCAACACCGCGGTCAGAGCGCAGAGGGCCTTCATGCCAGGAGCGACTCGAAGAGCTTGCGGCCGTCGACGCCGCCGACCAACGCCTCAGCGGCACGTTCGGGGTGCGGCATGAGGCCCACCACGTTGCCGGCCTCGTTGCGCACGCCGGCGATGTCGTTGCGCGAGCCGTTGGGGTTCTTCCGGTAGCGGAACACCACCTGGCCGTTGTCTTCGAGGCGCTTCAAGCCGTCGTCGTCGAGCGTGTAGTTGCCCTCGGCGTGGGCGATGGGCAGCTGCAGCAGCTCACCCTTCTGGAGCTTCTTGGTGAAGGGCGTGGCCGTCGATTCCACCGAGACCTCGACCGATTCGCACTGGAACTGGAGCGACGCGTTGCGCAGCAGCGCCCCGGGGAGGAGGCCTGCCTCGGTGAGAATCTGAAACCCGTTGCAGATGCCGAGCACCACGCCGCCGCGCTTCGCGTGCGCCACCACGGTCTCCATGATGGGCGAGAAGCGCGCCATGGCGCCGCAGCGGAGGTAGTCGCCGTAGCTGAAGCCGCCGGGCACGATGATCACGTCGCAGCCCTGCACCGACGTGTCTTTGTGCCACAGGCGCACGGTGGGCTGACCGAACACCGCTCCCGCGACGTGCACCGCGTCTTCGTCGCAGTTCGACCCGGGGAAGGTGATGACGCCGAACTTCATGGGAGCAGCTCCACGCGGAAGTTCTCGACCACCATGTTGGCGAGGAGCTTGGCGGCCATGGCCTCGACCCGCTGCTTGGCGGTGGCGGCGTCGGGGGCGTCGACGTCGAGCTCGACGAACTTGCCCAGGCGAACGCCGTGCGCCTCGGGGAACCCCAGGGTGTGCAGCGAGGCCTCGACCGCCTTGCCGGCGGGGTCCAACACACCGGGCTTCAACGTCACATACACGCGGGCTTTCATGGCCGCATTCTGTAGCACTTCGCTCACGTCATTCGAATGCTCGGGTTGCCTTGAGCGCCATCGACCACGATGTCGGCCCCGTTGACCCAGCTCGCCCTCGGGGAGAGGAGGAACGTGATGACGTCGGCCACCTCGTCGAGGGTACCCATGCGGCCCAGCGGAAATTCGCGAGCGATGAAGTCGGCGATGCGCTCGGGCATGGCCTGCTGCCGCTGATGCCACGAGCCGCCTTCCCACATGATGCTCCCGGGGCTGACGGTGTTGAGCCGAATGCGCTTCGGCGCGAGCTCGCGGGCGAGCGACTGCACGAGGGAGATCTCCGCCGCCTTCGACGCGCCGTATTGCGCCCTGGGCCCAGGCCGCGAGCCAGAGATGGAGGCGACCACCACCACGCTGCCCCCGGTCTTCTCCAGGTGCGGCACCGCGGCGCGAATGGCGCGAACCGCCAACACCGCGTTGAGCTCGAAGGTCTTGGTCCACGCGTCGGGCGGCGTTTCGAGGAAGTTGCCTCCGACGGTGCCCCCCACGCTGGCCACCACGCCGTCGAGCCGGCCGAGGGCGTTTGCGGTGTCGTCGACGAAGCGCTCCAC
>JAEUJT010000263.1 GCA_016793525.1 Archangium sp.
AAGGGCACCGGCCTCGGCCTCGCCATGGTGCACGGCGTGGTGAAGCAGAGCGGCGGAGAGATTCTCGTCTACAGCACCCCCGGCAAGGGCACGACGTTTAAGGTCTACCTCCCTCGCGTCGCCAGTACCGAGGCCCCGCGCGTCGCGTCCTCGTCCTCCGCCAGGCGATCGGCCCCGGGAACAGAGACGGTGCTCCTCGTCGAAGACGAGGAGCAGGTTCGGCTCGTCGCGGCGCGGGTGCTGACCAGGGCCGGGTACACGGTCATTGGCGCGGCCAGCCCCGCCGAAGCGCTGCGCCTCTGCGCCGAAGGGCCGGTGGCGTTCGACCTGGTGTTGTCTGACGTCATCATGCCGGGCATCGACGGCCCCGCGCTCGCCGAGCGGCTCAAGGTGGGGCGCCCCGGTATGAAGATTCTGTTCATGTCTGGCTACACCGGCGGCGCGCTCGTGCACCACGGGGTGCTCGACGAGGGCATCGCCTACCTGCAAAAGCCCTTCACCCCCGACGTGCTGCTGGCGAAGGTGAAGGAGACGCTCGAACGCCCGTAGCCGCACCCGTTAGCCGTTGCGGCAGCCGTTGGCGGGCGCGTCACCTGCGCGTCAGAGGCACGAGACGTTGACCAGCCCGGGTGTCCCTCGGTCGCCAGCGCCGTTGTTGTATTTGGTCGCGGTCGGGGTGGCGCAGAGGTTGGCGGCCACGTCGTTGTCGGCCACGTCGGTCTTCGTCACGTCGAGCTGGGTCGAGGCGCCCGGCGTCGACGACGTGTAGCTGACCCGGTCGAGCTCGGTGCCTTGGCTCAACACCCGCACCGCGCGCGTGCCCGAGTTGCCGAGTGAAAAGCTGAAGGTGCCGGTGACGGCGGGGAGACCTCCGTTGGTGGCGCTGTTCGCGTTCTTCGCGAACACCAGGTACGTGCCCGCCGCGACGGGGATGCACGCGGAGCTGGTCACCGTGGCGGTGGTGGTGCCTTCGTTGCCAACGGTGAGGCCGTTGGCGTCGATGTTGGCCTTCACCAGCACTTCGATCCACTCGCCGTCGGTGTCGCTCACCGCGCTCGGGTCGGCCATGTATTCGGTGATGACCAGCTCGCCCGCCGCCGGGCGGGTGATGGCGCGCGGCAGGCCGCTCGTACCGTCGGTGCAGGTGTCGGTGCCTTGTCCTCCGTCGGGAATGACCACGCTGCCGCAGGTGGGGTTGGCCGCGCCGGGAGAGCCGAGGTCAGCGCCCGCCCAGGGCGTCGTCGCTGCGCAGAAGGCCGTCGACACGTCGTTGACGGTCGCTGCGGGGATGCCGCTGAGCAGCGCCGGGTCGACCTGCCACGCCACGCCCTTGCGCGCCGCGGGGAACGTGGCGTCGTCGATGCCAGCGTCGTCGCGGCTGAGGCTCAAGGTAGTGTTGTCGTTGGCCAGTGTGACGGTCATGCGAATCGCGGTGGCTGGGAGGCCGCCGTTGGCCGCGGTGTCAACCGAGCGCGCGAGCACCGCGTAGCCGCCCTGCGCCACGGTGAGGCAGGTGCCGCTGGTGAGCGTCGACTTGCCGCCCGAGCTGGTGGTCACCACCACGTCGTTGAGGTCGACCTCGCGGGCGGGGGCCAGCACCTCGAGCCACTCGCCGACGGTGTCGCTGACCGAGTTGGCCGAGGCGAGCACTTCGGTGATGAGCAGGTCTCCGGCGACCGCGCCGTTGATGGGCCGGGCCACGCCGTCGGAGCCGACGCACTGCCCGGGCACTGCCGCGACGTCACACGACGGGTTGGCCGCGCCAGGCGTGCCGGCGTTGGCGCCCATGTACGAGAGCTCTTTCGGCGCGTCGCACCACGAGGCCTCGGCGTCGTTGATGGTGGCCGACGGCGTGACGGTGCCGCCGCCCAACATGCGCGAGCGCTCGGCCTTGCCGGCCGTGGTCCAGGTGAACTCGTCGAGCGCCAAGGTGCCGCAGCGCACGCCCACCACACCGGTGGAGTTGGGGAACGAGCCCAGGTCGTCGCCGTAGGCGTAGCCGACCCACGCGGGGTTGGGGCCGCTGCGCACGTCGCCCAGCGTGAAGTAGCCGCCGGCCGGCACCGAGCCCGCCTTGATGACGTGGTTCTTCTGGCCCGAGCCCGACGTGTCTTTCGTGTACGCGGTGATGCCCTTGAGCTCGATGACGGCCGACGACGCGTTGTAGACCTCGAACCACTCGTTGCCGGTGTCGGCGCCGCCGGGGTCGATCATCACCTCGGTGATGACCAGGTCTCCGGCCTTCAGCGCCTTGCACGCGTCATTCGTCGGCGCCGGGGGCCCGCACGCCACCATCAGCACCGCCATTCCAGTCGCCACGCGTTTCATCAGTCACCCTCGGAGTCGTCGTCGGCCCTGTTCTTCTCAGCGTTCAACATCGTATCGAGCTGGCTCGATGGCGCGATCACCTGCCCCGGCAGCTGTACGTGGATCTGCAGACGTTCGCCACCCCGTGAGTCGCGGTATTTGGTCACGATGCCGCGCACCTGCACGAACTCGCCCTTCTTGAACTGAATGCCGCTGGCGAGCAGCACGTCGCGGTCGAAGAAGACGATGTCGAAGTTGCTGACCCGGCTGCGCGCGAGCTTGGCCACCGACGGCCCTTTGTCGCGAAACTGAATCTCGGCCACGCTGCCCAAGACCGAGACCTCGGTGCCGAGCTTCTGCTCGAGGCGGTGCATCGCGTCCCACCGGGTGAGCGCCACGTAGGCGTCGGGGTTCTTCTCGGCCTCGTGCTCAAAGCGGGCGATGACGTGTTCACGCTCCCACCACCACTTCAGGCGCTCGTCGTAGTCGTCGTAGTGCATGCCGCCGTCGCTCCAGATGCCGAGCTTGGCTTCGCGGGCGTTCTTCTCGGCCTCGACGAACTGCTCGTGGAACCGGCGGCTGCGGCCGTACTTCACGAAATACGGGCTGTAACCGGCCCGCACGCACTCCAAGTTGTAGTTCACCCACTCGCCGTTCTTCTTCACGAAGATGTACGCGAGGTAGCGGTTGTAGAAGTCGCGGATCTCGCCGGGGTGGTCGCGCTCGATCTTCACCGAGTTGGCGCCGTCGAAGAACTTCTGTGCCCACTTCTTCGCCTCGTCGCCGTTGGGCGTGGCCATTTTCACTGGGCGCGACGAGCTGCCGCGCATCTTCTTCTTGTACTGCTCCCAACCGGCGGAGAAGGCCTGGCGCTCGCTGTCGTGTTTGAACGTCTCTTCGGTGTCGATGGCCAGCAAGCGCAGGCTGGCGTCGAGGCCCTTCACCCGCACCGTGTCGCCGTCGATGACCGACGAGGCCCCCTCGATGGGGAACTCGCCCAGCACCAGGCCGGTGACCTCGAGCTTCTTGACCGCCGCGGCGGCGGCTTCGCGCGAGTAGCGCTTGCTCTCCTTCGTGCCCGCACACGCGACGACGGAGACGGCGACGGCGATGACGAAGAGTGCGCGCATTTAGAAGCTGGTCCTCACGTCGAGCATAAAGCGGTGCTCCGGGCTGGGCACACGGGTGAGCGTCACCGCGCGCTGGTCGAGCCAGGCGTACACGTCGTAGCGGAGCGACAGCCGGGTGCCCTTGGTGGCGACCCACGCGGCCTCGATGAAGCTCCACAGCGACTGCTCGAGGTACGTGTTGTCTTCTGTGTCTTGGTTCAAATAGCGAGTGCGAGCGCGGAACTGCAGCCACTCGACCGGGCGGTAGTGCACCTCGACCCATTGCTGAAAGTCCATGCGGAAGCGGTCTTTGTAGTGAACGTCGTCGAGGAACGTCAGCCACGATTGCGCAACGATGAGCAGCTTTCTGCGCAGGGGCCGAAACTCGAAGCGCAGCGCGGTGCGGTAGAGGTCTCCGCTGCAGGCGAACGGCGAGTCTTCGGTGTAGACGACGGTGCCGCTCGAGCATCGGCCGTGTTCACTCGAGGCCACGTTGCGGTTGCGAAAGTCGACCCAGATTCCCGGCTGAAAGACGTCGAGCCCGGTGAAGTCGCCGCGCACCAGCAGGTTGAAATTGGTGGTGCCAGCCGGGCCCTGGCGCGGGTTCGAGAACGGCAGCGTCCACACGTCGACGCGGCCGCGCAGCTCCCAGTCTTTGTTCGGGTTGCCCTGGTAGCGGAAGCGGGCGCCGAGCTCGTTGCGGGCGCGCTGCCCCTGCACCTCGTCGGGCCCGGAGATGGGGCGGGCCAGCGGCGCGGAGAACATGTCATCGTAGTAGCGGAAGCTGAGCTCGAGCTCGTGGCGCTTCAGGCTGTATGTGCTGCGCTGCACCGCGCCGAAGCCACCGCCGCCGTTGACGTTCTGGTCGAAGCTGCGCGCCACCTCGAAGTGCAGGTTGAAGTCGGAGATGCGCGTCTGCCCGTCGATGCCCACCGTGCCGTACGGGCCTCCGCCGGGAATGCGGCTCCACTCCTGAAAGTCGAGCAGCATCGGGCCCGCGTCGCGGAACATCGGCGCGGCCACGTAACCGGTGACGCCGATGCGGTGGCGGAAGCTGGGGCGAAAGTCGACGTGCCCGCCTCCCGCGATCTCATCGTAGAGGTACGGCAGCGTGCTGTAGATGAGCCGGGTCGACCCCGTCGCCGTGCCCTCGTTGAGGAACACCGCCGGCGCCTTGCAGCCGGAGTCGGTGCTGCGCGGGTCGTCGCAGGTCCGCCGGTCGTAGAGCTCGTACTGGTAGATGGAGCGCGTCTGGTACGAGAAAAACCCGTACGCCGCCAAGCGCGCCTCGGTGCCGACCTGCACGTCTTCGATGCTCGCTGCCACGCCGCGGAACACCTCGCGCCAATCGTGGTCGGGGGTGATGTACAGGTTCGAGCCCGACGCGCAGTCTCCAGTGAGAAAGTCGCCTCCCGACAGCTTGCACGTGCGGGTCAGGTCGGTGGGCCGGCGAAAGTCGTCGGTGAGGTAGATGCCCTTGGGCGTGAAGCGGCGGGTGTTGTCGAGGGTGAGGCGTTCGCCGAAGCCGATGGTGTACGTGCCGGCCACCACCTGTGTTTTGCCCGACTTCCACTGCACAAAGACGCGGGGGACGTTGAGCGCGTAGTTGAAGCCGTCAGACACCAACGTGTCTTGGAGCGCGTCGTAGCGCGGCGTGGCGGGCAACCGACGCGTCGTCGACAACATGGTACCGGCGGAAAGGCCAAAGGGCCCCTTGAGGCGCCCGATGAAGGTGGCCGGCGGAGGAACGTTGTCGGCGCTGGTGGCCTGGGTGATGAGGCGCAGCTTGCCCGAGACCGGCAGCTTGCCCTTCGGCGGCTCGACCAAGAGGAACGGCGCGAGCTGGGTGAACTGCTCCGCTGAGATGGCCCCGGCGGCGACGAGCTCAGACGGGTCGACGATGCGGCCCTTGGTGGCGCGGTAGGCGAGAATCGCGTCGACCTCGGCGTAGGTGATGCCGGGCAGGTCGTAGAGTTGGTCTCGGCTCGCGCTGTTGAGGTCGATGCCTTCGCGCAACAGCTCGAGCAACGCGTCGCGCGTCTCTTCTGAAATTTCACCGCGCTGCTCGGCGGCGAACAGGTCTTCTTCGTCGTCGGCTTCGATCTCCTGCTCGTAGATGGCGCCCCACGCGTGCGCAGCGACGAAGCAGGTGAAGGCGAGGGCAACAGCGCGCATACGAGGCGGCGCAAGGTACTGGCAGGTGCCCCCTCGCGCACTCGATTTCCCCAAGCGCCAGTGGATCCAAAGCGTTGCTGGCGCCGGGCGGCAGACCGGGTGAAACTGGCGAGATGACTCGTCTCACGCTGGTGGTGGCGGTGCTCGCGGTCAGCTCGTGCAAGAAAGACCCGCCGACGGCCCCCGCGCCGCCCACTCCTCCCGTGGCCCCACAGCGGGTCACCTTCGGCCCGCCGTGGCTCATTCCCGGCACGCGCATCGTCGAGCGCTGGTCGAACGAGCTCGTGTTGCCGGTCGCCGAGGGCGAGGCCGTCTCCACCATCGAGCGCGGCTCGGTGAACATCGACGTCGCCATCGTCGACGGCGGGTCGACCGCCATCGCTCTGCACTTCGGAGGCGTCGAGCGCCTCACCGGCCCCACGGGCCAAGAGCAGCCCGAGGTGGAGAAGGCGTCGAACGCCACCTTCTCGTTCGATCTGCAGACGGGCGAAGCGCTGGTGAGCGGCATGCCCGCGGCGCCCGAGGTCAGCACCCTGGTGCGCGAGCGCCTCGTTCCCTGGCTGCAGCCCATGGCCTTCACCCGCGCGCTCCAGCGAGAGCCGGTCACCGTGGGCGCGCCGAACAGCGCGCTGGCCATGGCCTTCGCCTCTGACTTCGCGGCGAAGGAGCGCATCCGCGGCACGCCGGCGCTCGAGGTGTCGCAGACCGAGGTGACGCTGAGCCACGTCGAGGGCGGGCTGGCGACGTTTACGGTGAAGCTCACCTTCACCCTGCGCGACGCCGAGCTGCTGATGCGCGTCGAGCTGCAGGGCGAGCAGGTGGTCGACGTGGCGTCGTCGCGGGTCGTCGCCTTCGAGGTGAAAGGGCCGGTCGTCATGGAACAGCCGGCCACGCCGACGCAGGGGCCGGTGAAGCGCTTCGGCAGCTGGAGAGACGTGCTCACCCGCACGGTGGAACGGCCCGACGCGGGCTGATGTCGTCTCCAGCGAATGGCCGCCAGCGATGAGCGTCGAAAACAAGCCGTGCGCCGACGCCTCGCGCGCGTCCGCCGGCGGCTCGACGTCGCGGTGTGGCTCGAGGCGGTGGGGCTGACCGGCTGGGGCTTCGCGGCCGCGCTCGTGGCCTGGCACGTCTTCATTCACGCGCAGGCCCTGGTGGCGGTGCCGCTCCTGCTCGCGGCGACGGCGTGGGCGACCGCGCGGCGCGCTCGGCCGCGCTTGCACTCCGAGGCCGAGGCGGCGGCGTTGGTCGATCGGCTCGCCGGTGCAGGTGGCTTGCTGCTGACGCGCCTCGAGCGCCCCGTCGACGAGTGGGAGCTCTCGCTCAACCAACGGCTCGCCCAGGTGCAGCTCCCCGCGCCGGTGCTCGCGCCGCTCCGCCGGTGGGTGCCCATCGCCGTCTTCCTCGCGGCGGGGTTGGCGCTGCCGCGGTGGGAGGTGGCGAAGGGCCGGCCGAACGCCGCCGCGGCCGCCCGGGTGGCCCAGGTGAAGACGCTGGCCGAGGCGATTCAGAACGTCGCGCCGCTCGACGAGGCGTTGGCCGCCGAGCTGGCGCAGCTCGAGCAACGCCTGGCCGCGGGCGACTTCACCGGCGCCGATTGGGAGGCCGCCGACGCGCTGGAGAAACGCCTCGAGGCCGCGGCGGTCGTCGCGGACCAGGGGCTGGAGAAGGCATCTGCGCTCGCGGAGGCGCTGGCCGCCGCGCAGTCGTCTGACGAGGCGGCGCGCGAGCGAGAGGCGCTAGAGAAGGCGTTGCTGGAGCTGGGGCTCGACGGCTCTGGCGCGCGCGCGGACCAGG
>JAEUJT010000296.1 GCA_016793525.1 Archangium sp.
CGACATTCCCGTGCCTTCGAAGTCGATGAGCTCATCGCGAGCGCGCTCCAAGGCGGGGAGCGGTAGACCAGCGGGACCCGGGTTGAAATTGATGACACGCATGCGCTCGACATACCTCCGTGACGTTCAAAGCGTCGAAAACTCAGGGGGCTTGAGCCGAAAACCACCCCGAATCTCGAGTGTGAGGTCTGAATCGAGTGTTCGGAGCGATTTTAAGGTCAAAATGCCCATTTCTGGGCAACTCAGAGCCTTCAAACTGTCTTAACTGTCGTGTGAAGGCTCTGAATCGCATGTTTCCAGCTACGGCGAGTCTCGCAGCGGCTCGCCGGCCAGAATCGCGGCGGGGTTGGTCGACACGAGGCGTTCCACCGTGCCCTTCCCGCCGTACTTCTCGAGCGCCGCGAGGCTTTCGCCCACCCACTTCTCGGCCAGCGTCGGGGCGTGGAGGTCGGTCGCGGCGATTCCGTAGAGACCGTCGTCGAGCAGCGTTCGCGCGATGCCCTGCGCCTGCTTCCCGTACCGCCCGATGAGCGCGCCCATGTCGAGTTGGAGCACAGCGCCGGCGTTCACCGCGTCGACGGCTCGTTCCTTCCGCGCGAACTCCATGCAGCGCTCGGGGTGGGCGATGACCGGCGTCACGCCCTTCACTTTCATTCGAAAAATGAGATCGAGCAGCGACGGCAACGGCGTGTGGTACGGCGCCTCGACGAGCAGGTACTTGCCCGCGGCTCCGATGCGCCGCTCGAGGGAGGCGAGCAGCCCCTCGTCTAAGAAGAAGTTCTCGGAGTTCACGTGAAGCTCGAGCGGAATTCCCTCGGTTTGAAACCGCGCTCGCACGGTCTCGAGTGTCTGGAGCGCGGCGTCGCGCGGGGCATATTCGGGCCGATTGTGCGGGCTGGGTGCGACCTGGCTGTAGCCCAACGACACGAGCGCGCGCGCCATGGCCAACGTGTCGTCCATGGTCTTGCAGCCGTCGTCGACGGCGGGCAGCAAATGAAGATGGAGATCGATGAGACCCATGCGCTCCCGATGAAGTCGCGTCAAAACGCGTGCTTGTCAACCGAGACCCCGGGTTCTACAACTCGCGCGCCTTCGCCCGAGACGCCCTGGAGGGGCCTTGTCGACTTCGCTTCGCGCCTACGTCTTCCTCGATTCGCTGCAACCCCAGCTCGCCGCGCACATCTGCACCACGTGCCGCGGGTACTTCCCCGTGCCGTACGTGGCGTCGCTCTTCGTCGAGATCGCGCCTGGCATGGCGATTCACCGCCTGATGGACACGGCGCTGAAGGGCACCAGCGTGCAGCCGGCCACCCTCGTCGTCGAGCGCGCCTACGGCATGCTCGAGCTGCACAGCGACGACAAGGGAGAGGTGCGCAGCGCCGGTGACGCGATTCTGAAGGAAGTGGGCGTCACCGAGAACGACCGCATGAAGCCGCGGCTGGTCTCGAACACCATCATCCGCGCCATCGAGCCGATGCACGCCATGATCCTCGACAAGATCCGCTTCGGCTCTCTCATCGAGCCCGGCGAGTCGCTCTTCATTCTCGAGACCGAGCCGGCCGCGTACGCCGCGCTGGCCGCCAACGAGGCCGAGAAGGCCGCGAAGGTGAAGCTCATCGACGTGACGACCTTCGGGGCGTTCGGGCGGTTGTATTTGGCGGGCAGCGAGTCTGAGATCGACTCCGCAGCCAAGGCCGCGCTCGATGCGCTCAAGGGCATCACCGGCAAAGAGTCGACCAAGTAACGAAGCTCCTGCAGTTCAACTGACACACACCAAAGAGGCAGACGACGATGGCTGACGCACTGGGAATGATTGAGACCAAGGGCTTCGTGGGCATGGTCGAAGCGGCCGACGCGGCGGTGAAGGCGGCGAAGGTCGATCTCGTGGGCTACGAGAAGATCGGTGGCGGCTACGTCACCATGGTCGTGCGCGGCGACGTCGCGGCGGTCAAGGCGGCGATCGAGGCCGGTGCGCGCGGTGCCGAGCGCGTCGGAGAGCTCGTCTCCACCCACATCATTCCGCGCCCGCACACCAACATCGATCTCGTTCTGCCGCTGGGCCGTACCGACCAGGCGAAGGCCGAGAGCGGTCAGAAGTAAGCCATGCTCTTGGGCAAAGTGGTGGGAACCGTGGTTTCCACCCGCAAAGAGCCCGTGCTCGACGGCTCGACGTTCTTGCTGGTGCGAGGCGTTGAGCCCGACGGCAAGCCGACGTCGACCCTGGTGGTCGCGGTCGATGCGGTGGGCGCCGGGGTCGGCGAGTGGGTGCTGTACGCCTCCGGCTCGTCGGCTCGTCAAACCGAGTCGACGAAAGACCGGCCGGTCGATGCGGTCATCATGGCCATTGTCGATCAGGTCGAAGTCGGCGGGCAGCGCACCTACGTCAAGTGAAGGGTGAGCGATGAACGAGTCGCAGATCAACGCCATCGTCGAGCAGGTGGTGCGTAAACTGTCGAGTGAGTTGGCGAAGGCGCCGTCGATGTCGACGCCAGCTTCTCCCGCTCCATCGAAGGCGCCCGCGGTGCACACGCGCCGACCCGGCATCTTCGATGACCTCGACGGTGCAGGAGCAGCCGCTCAGCGCGCGCAGGAGCAGTGGGTCGCCACACCGCTCGACACCCGCTACGCGGTCATCTCCGCGATGCGGCAGACCACGCGCGACCTGGCTGAGACGCTCGCGCAGCAGGCGGTGGCGGAGACGGGCCTCGGCAACGTTCCCGACAAGATCAAAAAGAACCGGCTCTGCGCCGACAAGACGCCGGGCATGGAGATCCTCCGCCCGCACTCGTATTCCGGCGACCACGGGTTGATGTTGACCGAGCGCGCGCCCTTCGGTGTCATCGGCGCCATCACCCCGTCGACCAACCCGACCGAGACCATCATCAACAACGCCATCGGCATGGTGGCGGGTGGCAACGCGGTGGTCTTCAACTGCCACCCGAGCGCGAAGGGCGTCTCGACGTTTTTCATCGCCAAGCTGAACGAGGCGATCACCGCCGCGGGCGGGCCGGCGAACCTCATCTCCACCCTCGCTGAGCCGAGCATTCAGACGGCCCAGGCGCTGATGAAGCACCCCTCGAACCGGCTGCTCGTCGTCACCGGCGGTCCCGCGGTGGTGAAGGCGGCGATGAACTCGGGCAAGCGCGCCATCGCGGCGGGCCCGGGCAACCCTCCGGCGGTGGTCGACGAGACGGCGCACGTTGCCCAAGCCGCGAAAGACATCGTCGCGGGCGCGTCGCTCGACAACAACATCGTCTGCATCGTCGAGAAAGAAGTCTTCGTGGTGGCGTCGGTCGCCGACCAGCTCAAGGCGGAGATGCAGAAGGCCGGGGGCTTCGAGGTGCCGAGCAGCGCCATCAACCGGCTCGAGAAGCTGGTGGTCGACGACGGGCACCCGCACCGCGACTGGGTCGGCAAAGACGCGACCAAGATCGCCGAAGCGGCGGGCCTCCGCGTTCCCGCTGGCACCAAGCTGCTCTTCGCCGAGGTCGACCCGACGCACCCGTTCATTCAGCTCGAGCTGCTGATGCCGGTCATCGGGTTGGCGCGGCTGCGCACGGTCGACGACTGCATCGCCGCGGCGGTGCAGGCCGAACATGGGTTCGGCCACACGGCGACCATGCACTCCACCAACATCGACCACCTCTCGAAGATGGCGAAGGTGATCAACACCTCCATCTTCGTGAAGAACGGCCCGTCGTTCGCGGGCCTGGCAATGACGGGAGAGGGCTACACGAGCTTCACCATCGCCTCTCCCACCGGTGAGGGCCTCACCACCGCGGTCAGCTTCACCCGCGAGCGCCGGTGCACGTTGAAAGACTCGTTTCGCATCGTCTGATGGGCGCACTCGGCCCCGCGTTGGGCGTGCTCGAGCTTGAATCGCTGGCGCGCGGCGTGGTCGTCGCCGATGCGCTCGTGAAGAAGGCCGCGGTGCGCATCGTGCGTGCCGAAGCGCTGACGCCAGGCAAATACCTGCTGCTCTTCACCGGCCCAGTGGCCGAGGTCGACGAGTCGTTCCGCGAAGGCGTGCGCGCGGCGGGCGCGGCGTTGCTCGATCAGCTCCACCTCTCACAGGTCGCTGATGGGTTGGCCCGGGCGCTCATCGGAGACCTGCCCCCCGGCCCGGCCGACGCCACGGTGGGCATCGTGGAGACCAACTCGGTCGCGTCGTGCGTGCTGGCCTGCGACACGGCGCTCAAGCACGCCGAGGTGCGGCTGACGCACCTCCAGCTCGCCAAAGGCATCGGCGGCAAAGGGTGGTTCATGGTGGCCGGTGCCCAACACGACGTCGAAGCCGCCCTCGAGCGCGCCGCCGCGAGTGTGGGCGATGGGTTGTTGGTAGCGACCGAGCTCATTCAGCGCCCGCATGCAGATCTCCGCGGACCCGTTCTGTAGAATCTCCTGCCGAGGCCAAGCCCGCCGATGAAGCGCATGGTGGTGTGCAGCGTGTGTCTGTACCGGCAGGAGCCGCCGGCGAGCGGCTTGTGCACTCGGTGCAACGCCAGCGACTTCTTGCCCGACGCGCCAGCGCCGGCGGCGGCGCTCGATCTCCCCCCGGAGCCGGCATCGCCGTTCCTGCCGCCCGAGCCGCTGACGCTCCCCCCCGACACCGGGCTCCAGCTACCTCCGGCGAGGGAGCGATCGGCCGGCGCCGCTGGAGAGCCGACCGACGAGGTGCCCCAGACGATGGTGGTGGTGGTACGGCCACCGCGGCCGCCGTCGTTCGCCGCGGGGTTGTTGTTCATCGCCGCCGGGACGATCTGCTTCTTGGCGTGGCTGCGAGATCCACCCGACGGGCTCGGCCAGTGGGCGACGGCGATCGGCGCGCTCGCCGCGGTGCTGACAGGCATGGCGGTGTCGGCCGAGATCCTCGCGCACCGGGCAGTGCTCTCGGTCATTCCCGCGCTGGCGGCGCTGCTGGGCGTGGCGCGCGGCGACCCGCTGATGGCGGCGATCTCGCTCGCGTTTGCCGTCGGTGCCTGGCTCGCCTGCGATGAACATGACGACGATCAACCCGCGCGCGGGCTGGCCCTGATCGGAGTCGCCCTGAGCGCTCTCCTGGTGGTGTTGGCCCCCATCTGGACCGAACGCGCCCCGGGGGTTGAGACCGTCGCGACGCTTCGGCGGTTGACCGGCCCCCTCGTCGCTTCCGAGCTCGACGTCGGCCCGCACCTGTCGATGACCGCCGACGACTGGGGCCTGCGCACGGCCTCTGACACCCGCGCCGAGCTGACCCGACCGTCGATCGGCGGCCGGATGATCGCGCGCGTGCACACGCTGTCTGCCGATGCCCCGCAGTCGCTCGACGAGCTGGTGGCCTTCGCGCGCACCGACTTCGCCGCCCGGGGCTGGGTCGACTACGCGCAGTACAGCGCAGAGGAGCTCAGCACCGGCGCCGACGAGACCGTCATGGCGTCGTTCGCAGTGCGGCGCGGCTTCACGCGAGATCTGGGCGTGCTCTGGGCGTCGCGCATGAAAGACCACGTGTGCACCATTGCCATGGTCGTGCCGGAGCGCCGCTACAACGACGTGGCCAAGTCGCTCGTGGCGGTGGCCAAGGCGGCACGGTGCCGAGAGGGAACCCCCAGCGTCGTGGAGCTCGCCACGCCCGTGCTCGAGCGGCTGAACCGAGGGCTGATGACGGTGCGCGTCGGCGACGCCATCGGCGTGGCGGTGATCATCGATCGGCGAGACGGCCACCTCCTGATGGCCGGAGACGACGCCGTGCTGGGCGAGGGCCATGCCTTATGGACCAACGTACGGCCGGCGATCGAGCCCACCGGCGCGCTCCGGCGCGCCCGCATCTTGCGCCGAGCCCAAGGAACCATGCTGCTGATGATGAACGATGACCCGAGCCTGGTGCCGCTCGACTTCGCGCCTCCGCCGACGGCCGACACCCCCATCGCCGTGGTGGGGTTCGATGCCGCCGCGACGCTCGGCCGCGCCTCGATTCGCTCGGGGCATTTCTCGATGCAGACCACCACCGCCACCTTCGAGGCGGGCTTTCGGTTGGCGGCGGCGATGGTCGTGACGCCCGCGGGAGAGCTCATCGGCGTGCTCCGCGGCGGCCCGGGCACCACGCGCGGGGTGTTGCTGCGCAGCGACGTTCGCCCGCTCACGACCCCAGGCGCCCGAGAGCTCGCGTGGGTGGTCGAGGCCCGCGAAACCGGCAACTGCGCGCTCACCGCGCGCGTCGACATCGACGACCCCTTCAATGAGCTCTCCGTGGTGTCGCTCGTCTTCGGGGAGCGGCAACACGAGAGCGTCGCCACCGTGCAGAAAACACCGGGGCCGGGCACGACCACGCTCCGCGCGACGGTGACGTGCCCGACCAATGCAGAGGGGTGGTCTATCGGGGTGGAGAGCCTGAGCTTGGGGAGCATGAGCAAGCTGCTCGACACCGTCGAACCGGTGACGTCGCTGCCGACAGTTCGGCAGGGGCACCGGCGCGACCCGACCCGGCCGGGGCACATCGACGCCGAGGTCTTGTCGTGGATCTTCGATCGCCGACTGCCTGAGCCGCTGGGGTGTGGCGAGGAGGCCCAGCCCACCTGCACCGCGCTCTGCGACCGCCGCAACGCCGACGCGTGTATGGCCTCGGGCCGCGCGCTGCTCGAGGGCGGCCGAGCCGTGCTGGCGGTGAACGACTTCGAACGGGGCTGCGTGGGCCACCACCTCGAGGCCTGCATTCAGGTCGGGTTCCTCACGAGGAAGCACAAGACGGTCATCGACCTGGGCCCGAAGGTTCAGCCGTGGTGCGACGCGGGGGTCGCTCGGGCGTGCTGGGCGCTGAAGCCGACCGAATGGGAAGACGCCGTGCGCGCCGAGCGCAAGCGCTGCAGCACCGACACCGCGTCGTGTACACGCGAGGCGCTGCTTCTGCTCGACGGGCCGCGGGTGAAGGCCGATCTCACCCGAGCCGGGGCGCTCCTCACCGAGCGCTGCGGCGAAAGTGAGGGTGACGCGTGCCTCGCGCTGGGCCTCGAGCGGCGCCGCAACGGAGCGCTGGCCGACGCCATCAAGTATTTCGACCGCGCATGCTTCCGCAAGCAGACCAACGCGTGCGTGGAGGCTGCGGGCGCGTACGCCTCGGGCTCGGGTACGCCGCGCAACATGGAGCAGGCGCTGACGCTGCTGCGCAACGC
>JAEUJT010000411.1 GCA_016793525.1 Archangium sp.
CGGGGCACCGCGATCTGGAGTCGATCAAACGCTTCACCGGGTTCGGCACCGGCATGTGCCAGGGCAAGCAGTGCCAGTCGGCCGTCGCGCGCTTCGTGTCAGAGCGAGTGCCTCAGCAGCCGGTGCAGCCCTTCACCCCGCGCCCGCCATTGTTCCCCACGCCCATTTCGACCTGGGCCTCGGCTTCGTTTGACCCGCTTCACGCGCCAGACGGCGGTGTGCCGCTCGACGCCGACATGACCTGGGCGGCACGGAGCCAGGAGCCCATTCGCGCGCGGGCGCGGGTGGTGATCATCGGCGGCGGGGTGATGGGGTTGGCGCTCGCCTACAACCTGGCCCTGCGCGGGGAGACCGACGTGATGGTGCTCGAGCGCGGCTACCTCTGCGCTGGCGCGTCGGGCCGCAACGGCGGAGGGGTGCGCATGCAGTGGGGCACGCCCACGCTGGTCGGGTTGGCCAAGCGCAGCATCGAGCTGATGCGCGGGTTCGCCAGCGAGCTGGGCATCAACGTGTGGCTGCGGCAGGGCGGGTACCTCTTCCTCTCCACCTCGGCGGAGGTGACCGCCAAGCTCGAGCGCAGCGCGAAGCTGCACAACCAGCTCGGGGTGCCGACCGAGATCATCACCCCCGACGCGGCCCGCGAGCTCGTCCCCCAGCTGGCGACGCGCGGCGTGCATGCCTGCTCGTGGAACCCAGATGACGGCGTCATCTTCCCCTGGCCCTTCGTGTGGGGGTACGCACGCGGCTTTGAGGCGAGGGGCGGGGTCGTCGAGCCGTTCACCGCCGTCACCGGCTTCGCGCAGGCGAACGGGCGCATCACCGCGGTGCACACCTCCCGCGGCACCGTCAGCTGCGACACGGTGGTGATCGCCTCGGGCGCGTGGAGCCCCTCGGTCGCCGCGCTCGCTGGCGTGCAGCTGCCAAATACCCCGCACCGGCACGAGATCTGCTCTTCGGAGCCGCTCAAGCCGTTCCTCGGGCCGCTGGTGTCGGTGCTCGAGTCTGGGCTCTACTTCTCGCAGTCGATGCGCGGAGAGATCGTTGGCGGCATGGGCGACCCGCGCGAGCCGGCCGGCATCAACCTGGGGTCCACCCTGCGGTTCCTCACCCGCTACGCGCAGGCGCTGCAGACGTTCATGCCTGGGCTGGGGCAGCTGAAGATTCTGCGGCAGTGGAGCGGCCCGTACGACGTCACGCCCGACAACTCACCCATTCTCGGGCGTACGCCAGGGCTGCCGAACCTGCTCCAGCTGAGCGGTTTCGTCGGCCACGGCTTCATGATGGCGCCGGCGGTGGCCGAGCGCATGGCCGGGTGGATGGTGACGGGTGAACGCGACGACGAGCTGTTCGAGCGCTTCTCGCTTCATCGCTTCGCCGAGGGCCGGCTGGAGCGCGAAGACATGATCATCGGCTGATCGCGCAGCAGCTCAGACGCCAGCAGCTCAGACGCGCAGCAGTTCAGACGCGCAGCGAATCAGACGAGCGACTTAAAACGTGTATTGAACGCGCGGGTAGAACCCGAGCGACATGATGTTCGGGCCGATCACGATGCGGAACGCGACGTCGAAGCCCACCGAGAAGTGGTCCATGTTGGTCGCGTATTCGAGGCTGGCCGCGGCGCCGATGTTGAGGCCGCCGCTGACCGGCGTGCGGTTCGTTCCCGTGGGCGGGCTGTAGACCGGTGGGGGGTCGAGCAGCGTCCACCCGACGATGCCTTTGCCGCCGATGTACAGGCGCTCGACCACCTGGTGCAGGTACCCGCCGGTGAGGCTGAGAAAGGTCAGCGTGAAGTTGTCAGATTCCGCGCACCGCTGGTCGTTGCCCACCAGACCGGCGAAGCAGTTGGCGGCGTTGGCGCCGATCGCAACGTGAAAGCCCAGCGGAACAAGGCCTTTCCCATCGCCGATGGTGAGCTGGTAGCCCACGCCGAGCTGCAGGTACGTCTGCAGGTTGGAGTACCCGTTGTCGCCTCCAAGCGTGAGGAACCCGCCGATGTCGGTCTCGGTGAAGAACCCGCGGCGCACCTTGAGGGGCATGCCTTCAGACGGGGTCGCGGCCAACGCGCCTGGCGCCAGCGAGCAGATGAGCAGCGCAACGAGCTTCCGCACGAGTCACTCCGGGTAAAAACGAGGCGCGTGACCATACCTGCACCGACATGCGCCGCCAATTCGAAAAGGCGGAACGCTGCACGACCGTTCCATTGCCAACACGATGTGCTATGGCGCCGCGCCCATGCGTTCGGTTGCCCTCGCAGCGCTCGTCGTCACCTCGCTCGCCACCGCTGGCTGTGAGAACGTCGACTACATCGAGCTGTCGCCCAGCGAAGTGACGTTCAAGGCCGCCGGCGAGATGAAGTACCTCGAGGCCAAGTGCATGTCGCGCGCGGGCCAACGCGCCACCACGGCGAAGGTCGCGTGGTCGGTGAAAGACCCCGCCGTCGCCTCGGTCGACCCGAACGGCACGGTCAGGCCCTTGAAGGCTGGCAGCACCGAGGTCGTCGCCCGCTACGGCGGCAAGGTCGAGGCCCGCGCCGCGGTGAACGTGCTCTTCGTCGAGAAGATCTCGGTGTCGCCCGACTCGGTCACCATCGTCGAAGGTCAGCCCGCCGTGCCGGTCACCGTCACGAGCTACGGCTTCGACGGACGCGCGCTCGATGCCCGGCCGGCCACCTTCGTCAGCAAAAACAAAGAAGTGGCGACCGTGGTGGGTGGTAATTCGATTCTTGGTCTCGATCCGGGGTCCACGGTCGTCGAGGTTTCGGTCGACGGGAAGAAGGCCGACGTGCAGGTGACGGTGCAGGCAGAAGCGAAGAAGAAGTGACGTGAATTAGGCGTTTACGAGTCCCTAGCTCAGTTGGTAGAGCACCGGCCTTTTAAGCCGAGGGTCGCGGGTTCGAATCCCGCGGGACTCACTGCAGAGCAGCACAGCTGAAATCAGCACAGTCGAGCAGCACAGCAGAAGCAGCAGGGTAGACGGCCCCATCGTCTAGAGGCCCAGGACGTGGCCCTTTCAAGGCTGAAACGCGAGTTCGAATCTCGCTGGGGTCACACGAAGCGGGTCAGCCAATTCTCCGGCTGACCCGCTTTGGTTTTTCAGGGAGTCGGCGCTGGCTCTGGCGGAGCTGGCTCTGAAGGCGGAGGCGCCGCGTCGTTCTTCATCGACTCGTTCGCGGCCTTCATCATCTCTTCCATCGTCATCATCTTCTTCGCCGGGGCGGGCGCGTCTCCGTCACCGTCGCCAGCGGGGATCACCGGCATCGGGGTCGGCGCCGCGGCCACGGCCTTGCCGTCCCAGGGGAACGGCTGCCACACCGGCCGGTTCGCCCTCAGGTTGAGCACGCCGGTCGACAGCGTCGGCACCAGGATCAGCATCATCAGGGCAGCGCAGACGATGCCCAACGTCGGGAGCACCGCGCGCGAGACCTCGCCGAAGGGCCGCTTGAAGATGGCAGCTCCGACGAAGAGGTTCGTGGCGACGGGCGGCATCAGGTAGCCGATCTCCATGTTGACGACGAAGACCACGCCGAAATGCACCGGGTCGATGCCGTAGACGTCGATGGCGATGGGCGCGAGCAGCGGCGCGAAGACCAGTGTCGCCGACACGCTGTCCATCAAGGCGCCGATGAAGATGAGGGCGACGTTCACCACCACGAAGAACATCAGCGGAGAGAGGCCGGCGGTACGCAGCCAGTCGCCCATGCGCTCGGCGGCTTCGATCTCCGCGAGAAAGTCGTTGAGCCCGAAAGCCAGCACGACGATCAAAATGAGGCTGCCGATCAGCACGGCGCTCTCAGAGAACGCGTCGAGCACGCCCGCCCAGGTCAGCTCGCGGTGCACGAGCACGCAGACGATGACCGCGTAGCCCAGCGCGACGGCGCCGGCTTCGGTGGGGGTGAATTGGCCGGTGTAGATGCCGCCCACCACGATGACGGGCAGCAAGAAGGCGAAGCCGGCCTCTTTGACCGCGGCGAAGAGCGCACTGGCGGTGACGCCGTCGTTGAGCCGTGACTCCGGGTGGCGGCGGCCGACGAAAAAAGCGTAGACGCACAGCAACCCGGCGATGGCGAACGCCGGCACGCCGCCGGCGATGAACAAGTCTGACGGGTCGACGGTCGCGCTGCCGGAGACGCAGATCGCGTAGATCAACATCGCGATCGACGGGGGCAACAGACACCCGAGCGAGCCGGCGGTCATCAGCAGGCCCATCGATTCGGACCGCGGGTACTTCGACTCCACCAGCGCGGGGTACAAAATCGCGCCGACCGCGACCAGGGTGACGGGCGAGCTGCCGCTGATCGCCGCGAAGATCATGCTCGAGATGACCGCCGCGATCGCCAGCCCGCCGGAGATCTGGCCCACCACCATTCGCACCACGGCGATGAGCCGCTTGGCCATGCCGCCGCGGGTCATGATGGTGCCCGCGCCCACGAAGAGCGGAATGGAGAGGAACACGTTTTTCGTGGTGAGCCCCTCCATCTTGTTGACGAGGCGCACCAGCTTGTCGAGCTCGAGACCTTCTCCCAGAATCACGCTGAAGCAGAGCAAGGTGGCGAGGCCCATCACCACGAACAGCCGCGAGCCCAGCAGCATCAGCACCAGCACCGCCAGCAACACGATGGTGGTGTTCATGCGTCACCTCCGCCCGCCGTGTTCGCTGCGTCGACCTTCGGCTCCTCGAGCCCCAACATGTGGAGCGCGTCGTCTTCTTCGACCTCGCCGCGGAGGTTGTCGATGCCTTGGGCGACGAAGCGCACGCCCATGACGAGGAAGGCGACCGGCACCACTGAGAAGGCCGCCCACTTGGGGATCGGCAGCGCCACGAAGGTGCCGCCCGCGCCGCCGGTGTCGGAGTAGTCGTTGAAGTGCCCGCGCAGCGAGACCACGGCCAACACGGCGAAGAAGAAGCAGAACGCGGCGGTGACGAAGTTCCCCACCGCCTGCACGTAGGGCAACACCTTGGCGGGCCACAGCTTGCTCCCCAGGTCGAGCGCGAGGTGGCGGTGCTCCTTGGCGGAGATGCTGGCGCCGACCAAACCGACCCACAGCATCAGCACCAGGCCGAGGGTCTGGCTCCACACCAAGCCGTTGGGCAAGACGAACAAGAACAGCCGCAGCGCGGCGTAGCCAATGGCGGTGAACAGCGCGGCTCGGCCCCAGGTCTTCGCGCCTGGTGGTTGCCCTCGTAGGCGCAGCGCCGCTTGAACCAACGTGACCGCGAGTAGCAGGCCCAAGGCGGTGCCCAGCGGGTTCGCCCAGGCTTTGTCTTCGCCGACGAAGCGCATCACGATGCCGCGTTCGCGCGAGGCCACGCGGTGAATCACGTCGAGAAACACGACGCTGCCCATCACCACCATGGCCATCGACACGAAGCGACGTTCGATGCGGTAGACCCGCTCCCCCAGGGACGCGGTCACTTCTGGCCCTTGCGGAAGTCGGCGAGCGCCTTGTTGATCTTGGTGCCGAGCGCCTTCTCTCCAGCGCTGGCGGTCTTCAGGTAGTCGGCTCGAGTCTTCTCGGCGACGACCATGAACGGCTGCTTCTGCTCTGCGGTCATCTTGGTGACTTCGATGCCCGACGCCTTCAAGTTGTCGAGCAGCACCGGCGTGAGCGCGCGCACCTGCTTCTTGAGGTCGTCTTCGATCGCCGCTGACGCGACGGCGACGGCCTTGCGCACGTCTTCGGGCCAGCTGTCGAAGGCCGCCTTGTTAAAGACGATGGCCGCGCCCTGGTAGATGTGATCGCTCGTCGTGTAGTGCGTCGACGCCGTGTGCCACGAGGCCGCGAACGTGTAGAGCGGCGACTGATCGTACCCGTCGACCACGCCCGTCTGCAGCGAGGTGAGCGCCTCGGTGGTGGGAATGGGCACCGGCGAGGCGCCGTAGTCGCGGTACATCGCGAGGTGAATCGGGTTCTCTTGGCTGCGCATCTTGCGGCCCTTGAGGTCGGCCGGCGTGGCCACCTTGAACTTGCCGCCAAAGCCGCGGAAGCCGTTTTCGCTCCAGAAGCCGAAGATCAGGCCACGATCGCTGCACGCCTTTTCGATGTCGCCGCGAATGGTCTTGGTGACGTGGTCGACCTCTTCGTACGTGCGGAAGAGGTACGGCAGCTCGAGCACCGAGAACTCAGGCACCTGCGAGGCCAGCGCGCCGGTCGACGCGCCCACTGCTTGAATCTGCCCGCGCTTGGTGGCGAGCACCGTTTCGTTTTCGTCGCCCAGCGTGCCGCCGACGAAGATCTTCACCTTCAATTTGCCCGGCACGGCCGCTTCGACGTTCTTCTTGAACTCCTGGAGCTTGAGCGCCCAGGGGCTGCCGTCGGGCGCGACCGTCGCGACCTTGACGACAATGGGCTCAGCCGACGACACCGCCGGAGCCAGCGAGAGGACTGCGGCGGCCAACGACACGAAACGGCGCATACGGTTCATGGGTGGATTCTCCCTCGAGAAAGAAGCTGCTCCCGGACGGACGCGCTTCGTAGCAGACAATTCGAAACGCTCGATCGGCGATTCGCTTAACGCACCGCAGCACAACGGAAGTGTGCTGTGCTGTTTGAATGCTCGTTCGCGACTGCATGACGCCGTCACCGATTGTGATTCTGCCGAGTGAGACGCTGCAGGGGGCGATGGAGTTGATGGCGCGCAAGCGAGTTCGGCACCTGCCGGTGGTCGATGGGGTCGGGCAGTTGCTGGGCTTGGTGTCTGATCGCGATCTCCGTCGGGCGGCACCGTCGCCGATCTTCTCGCCCGATTCGAACAAGGCCGAAGAGCAGATGGACCACACCACCGTCGAGCGAATCATGGTGCGTTCGCCCTCGGTCGTGACGTCGACGTCGACGCTCAAGGCCGCGGTGCAGCTGTTGGTCGAGAAGAAGTTCGGAGCGCTCCCGGTCGTCGACGGCGGCAAGCTGGTGGGCATCATCACGCCCATCGACTTGATGAAGCTGTGGCTCAAGAGCCAGCCGGCGTGACGCGCTAGAAGAAGAAGCGATCGACCACGCCCGCGGTGCGCTGCAGAATCGTGGTCCACCCGATCAATTCATCGACTCGCCCTTCGACGTCGGGAGGCGTCAGCCCGAGCGATGCGAGCGACCCACTACAGGCGTAGAGCCGCGCGTGCCCGCTCTGCTTCGCGGCGTCGAGCAGATCTCGAATGGTGGGAACACCGCGTCGCTCCATGGTTGCGTTGATGTCGTCGCGCGCGAGATCTGGCTCACCCAGCTCGCCGCGCACCAAGCGCTCGAGGGCCCACCAAAAGAAGTACAGCTGCACCGGTCGCCCAATCGCGGCCGCGGCGGCAGCCACTGAAACAGCTTGGTGCACTGCCTCGTACTCTCCTCGATGCACGAAAATGCACACTGGGGTCTCAGCCATGAACACTCCCGCTCACCCGGGGTCTGCGACGGCTCGGCCTCTCCGTTCGACCAGTGGATGACATTTGTTAGTGAATTCGCATGATTCGCGCTGGTATTGAAAATACTTTGTCTGATACCAGAACCGACCCGATGTCGGACGACACCACCGCTCGTCGTAAAGATGCGCACCTTGATTTGTGCGCGACCGAAGAGGTGGCTCCCGCCGAGAACGCCACGCTGTTCGAGTCGGTGAAGCTTGTCCATTGTGCGTTGCCAGAGCTCGCGGTCGACCGCGTCGAGCTGACGAGCACGCTGTTCGGCAAGACGTTGAAGGCGCCCATCGTCGTGACGGGCATGACCGGCGGTACCGAGCGCGCGGGGCAGATCAACCGCGACATCGCCTCGGTGGCTGAAGAATTCGGCGTGGCCTTCGGCGTCGGCAGCCAGCGCGCCATGGCCGAGCGGCCCGAGCTGGCGTCGACGTTTGCGGTTCGCCAGTCGGCGCCGTCGACGGTGATCATCGGCAACATCGGCGTGGTGCAGGCGGCTCGGCTCGGCGTCGATCGTGTGCGCTGGCTGATGGAGGCGCTCGGCGCTGACGGCATGGCCGTGCACCTCAACCCTGGCCAAGAGCTGACCCAGCCCGAGGGCGATCGCGACTTTCGTGGCGGCTACGAGGTCATCGGCCTGCTGTCCAAGGCGCTCGGCTCGCGGTTGCTGGTGAAAGAGACGGGGTGCGGCCTCAGCCCTCGCGTCGCGCGGCGGCTGGTCGATGTGGGCGTCGAGAACCTCGACGTGTCTGGTTTGGGTGGCACCTCGTGGGTGCGCGTCGAGCAGTTGCGGGCGAGCGGTGCGGCGCGCGAGGTCGGAGCGCTCTTCTCCGGCTGGGGCATTCCCACGGCGGCGGCGGTTGCGTCGGTGCGGCGCGCAGTGGGGCCGGGCGTGAAGCTGATCGCCTCTGGTGGCATGCGCACCGGGCTCGACGTGGCCAAGGCGCTCGTGCTCGGCGCCGACTTCGGTGGCATGGCGCTGCCTTTGTTCCGCGCGCACCAGGCCGGCGGCGTAGCTGCGGTGCGCACGGCGTTGGGCACCGTGCTGACGGCGCTGCGCCAGGCGATGGTGCTGACCGGCAGCGCGACGGTGCGTGAATTCCAAGCGAGCCCGCGTGTGGTGACGGGTGAATTGAAGGACTGGCTCGAGGCGCTGTCATGACGATGCGCTCGACGAGCCAAGTGAACGAGAAGCTGCAGGTGACGGGAGAAGCCATGGCTGCTGACACAGGGACGACGACGTCGCGGTTCGCTGGGTTTCACAAACTGCCCATGGCCGATCGGCTCGGCACGGTGGCGCGCATGTACCGCCTCACGCCTGAAGAAGGCGCGGCGATGTCGGGCAGCGCTGGGCTGACCAACGAGGTCGCCAACACGATGATCGAGAACGCCGTGGGCGTGTTTGGTCTCCCATTGGGACTCGGGCTCAATGTGCAGGTCAACGACCGCGACTACCTGGTGCCGATGGTGGTCGAAGAGCCTTCGGTCATCGCCGCGGTCAGCTTCGCCGCCAAGATCGCGCGCGAGGGCGGCGGCTTCACTGCCGAGGCCGACGACCCGCTCATGATCGGCCAGGTGCAGGTCACTCGCTACGGCGACCCGACCGAGGCGGCGAAGAAGCTCATTGCGCACAAAGAGCAGCTGCTCGCGCTCGCCAACAGCTTCCACCCCTCGATGCTGCACCGCGGTGGCGGCGCGCGTGACGTCGACGTGCGCGTGCTGCCTGCGCCTGAAGGTGCGGGCGGTGAGCCGCTGCTCGTGCTGCACCTGCTGATCGATACGCAAGAGGCGATGGGCGCCAACTTGATCAACACCATGTGCGAGGGCATCGCCCCGCTGGTGGAGCAGATCACCGGCGGCAAGGTGTTCCTGCGCATCCTCTCCAACCTGGCCGACCGCCGGTTGGCGCGCGCGCGCTGCACCATTCCGGTGAGCTCGCTGGCCGACTTCAACATGCCGGGCGACGCCATCGCCGAGGGCATCGTGCAGGCGAGCCGCTTCGCCTCTGCCGACCCGTACCGCGCCGCGACGCACAACAAGGGCATCATGAACGGCATCGACGCCGTGGCCATCGCGACCGGGCAAGACTGGCGCGCGATCGAAGCCGGGGCGCACGCCTTCGCGTGCCGTGAAGGCCACTACCGCCCGCTGTCGACGTGGATTCGCGAGGGCGACGCACTGGTGGGTCGCATTGAGCTGCCGCTGGCGCTGGGCCTCGTCGGCGGGCCGATCAAGATTCACCCGCAGGTGCAGGCGTCGCTGAAGCTGCTGCGCGTCACCAGCGCGCGCGAGCTGGCGATGGTCATGGCCTCGGTCGGCCTGGCGCAGAACTTCGCGGCGGTGCGCGCGCTTGGCTCGGTGGGCATTCAGAAGGGCCACATGGCGCTCCACGCGCGGTGCGTGGCGGTGACGGCCGGCGCGCGCGGCGTGTGGGTCGAGAAGGTGGCCAACGCGCTGGTGAAGGCCGGCCAGGTCAAGGTCGAGAAGGCCACCGAGCTGCTGGCGTCGATGATGCGCGATGAAGCGCCTGCGGCGCCTGGAGTGCCGTAAGAAGCCGCCCCCATGTCGCAGTCGTCATCAGCGTTTGGCCCCGGAAAAGTCATTGTCTTGGGAGAGCACGGCGCCGTGTACGGCGAGCCCGCGCTCGCGGCTCCCATCGCGCGAGGCGTGCGGGTCGAGGTCGCTCCCGCGAAGCAGCTGAGCTTCGTCACCCCGAAGGGCCTGGCCACCGCGCAGCGCGAGGTGTTGCAGCGCGCCTTCGCCACCGCCGGTCAGCTCGTCGGGAACCCGCCGGTGCGCGTGTCGTTCACCAGCACGCTGCCGCTGTCGGTGGGCCTCGGCTCGTCGGGCGCGCTGAGCGTGGCGCTGGCCCGCGCGCTGTTGCCGCTGAAGAAACGCGTGGTCACCAGCGCCCAGGTCGAAGACTTCGCGCTGCAGCTCGAGCGCGCGTTTCACGGCACGCCGTCGGGCGTCGATCACACCACGTCGGCGCGGGGCTCGATGCTGCTCTATGCGCGCGGCAAGGCGCGGGTGGTGACGGCGAGCAAGCCGATCAAAGTGGTGGTGGCGATCGTCGGCGCGCGCGCGTCGACGAAGACTACGGTGTCGGCGCTGCGTGAGCGTCAGGCGCGGTGGCCGGAGCGGTACCGGCGGGTTTTCAAGGCCATTGGTCAGCTCGCGCGAGACGGCGCGGCCGCGGCGACCGCCGGAGATCTCGACGCGCTGGGAGACGCGATGAATATGAACCAGGGTTTTCTCGCGGCCATGGGGCTGTCGAGCGCGAGGCTCGAGGCGATGGTGTACCGGCTGCGCGAGGCGGGCGCGCTGGGGGCGAAGCTGACCGGAGCGGGGGGCGATGGCGGCGCGGTGATCGGCCTCTTCCTCGAGCCGGAGCCGGTGGTGATGAAGCTGCGCAAAGAAGGCATCGAGTGTTTCGCGAGCCAATTGGCCGGGCCGGTGACGCTGTGAACATCGCGACGGCCAAGGCGCACCCGAACATCGCGCTGGTGAAGTACTGGGGCAAACGCGACGAGCGGCTGATTCTGCCGCATCAGTCGAGCCTGTCAGTAACGCTGGGGCCGCTCTCGGTCACCACGTCGGTTCGCTTCTCTGGGAAGCGCGGGGGCGACGAGGTCTCCATCAACGGCAAGCGCGCGGCGGGTACAGAGCTGCAGCGCGTCGTCGACGTGCTCGACCTGGTGCGGAAGCAGCAGCGAGGCTTGGGCGCGGCAGAGGTGGTGTCGCGCGGCGATTTTCCGGCCTCCGCGGGTTTGGCTTCGAGCGCGGCGGCCTTCGCGGCATTGGCGGTGGCGGCGCGTAGCGCTGCCGGTTTCACCCGAGACACCAAAGCCGAGTCGATGCTGGCGCGGCAGGGGAGCGGCTCGGCGTGCCGGAGCGTCGAGGGCGGCTTCGTTCGCTGGAATCGAGGCGCGAAGAAGAACGGCTCCGACAGCTTCGGTGAGCAGATCTACGATGAGACGCACTGGCCCGAGCTGAGGCTCCTCGTCGGCATGGTCAGCCGCGAAGAGAAAGAAGTGAAGTCGCGCGACGGCATGCGCAACACCATCGACACGTCGCCGTTCTACCCGGCGTGGGCGAAGCAGGCCGAGATCGACGTGAAGGCCATTCTCGCGCCGCTGAAGAAGCGAGATCTCGAGGCGGTAGGCACGCTCGCGGAGAGCAACGCATGGCGCATGCACGCCAGTGCGCTCGGCGCCGAGCCGCCGCTGTGTTACCTCAAGCCGGAGACGCTCGGGGTCATTCAGGCCGTGCGCGAGGAGCGGAAACGGGGCGTGGGCGTGTGGTTCACGCTCGACGCGGGGCCGAACCCGGTGCTGCTCACCACCGCGAAAGACGAGGCGCGCGCGGCCAAAGTGGTGCGGGCGTTCGGCGCGAAAGACGTGGTGCGGTGCGCCCCGGGCGGCGACGCGGTGCTGCTGACGAAACACCTGCTCTGACGCTCCTGTACCTCGCCGCGGGCTGTTGCTATTCGCCCGCTCATGAACTTCGAGCTTTCTGATCTCCAGCGAGAGACCCAGCGCCTGACCCGCGAGTTCGCGGCGCGCGAGCTGACGCCCAACGCCCGCGCGTGGGACGAGAAA
The DNA here is from genome assembly GCA_016793525.1 of Archangium sp. The sequence continues at coordinate 12,001 of JAEUJT010000411.1, forward strand.
CACGAGTGGCC
>JAEUJT010000459.1 GCA_016793525.1 Archangium sp.
AGTGTTGGCCGATGAACGAGCGGGGCTGGCGTGGGTGAAGGCGGTGCTCGCCGCTCCGCACGTCTCGAAGGCTCCGGTGGATCCACTTGAACGTTCCACTCCCGAGGTGGGCACCATTGTCCCCACCGCTCCGCGCCGCGCGTACGACATGCGCAAAGTGGTGAAGGCGATGTTCGACGCCGGGAGTGTGCTCGAGCTGTCGGCTCAGTTTGCACAGAACCTGCTCACTGCCTTCGCGCGGCTCGGAGGTCGCCCCGTTGCGGTGGTGGCCAGCAACCCGATGTACCTCGGCGGTTGCCTCGACATCGACGCGTCTCGCAAGGGCGCTGCCTTCGTGACCTGGGCGGGCCAGCTGGGCCTCCCGGTGCTGACGCTTGTCGACGTGCCCGGGTATTTGCCGGGCCTGAAGCAAGAGGCGGGCGGCATCATTTCTCATGGAGCCACGCTGCTGACCGCGTACGGCCAGGCCAACGTGCCCAAGCTGTGCCTCATCGTGCGCAAGAGCTTCGGTGGGGCCAGTGTGTTGTCGTTTGCGGCGCAGGTGCGGCTGGCGCTCCCGACCGCGCGGGTGGGGCCGATGGGCGCTGACGCGACGCTCGAGGTGGTGCTGGGCCCTGAGCCGACCGACGCCGCCGCAAAGGCCGCGCGCGACGAGAAGAAGCAGGCGTTTCTGGCGAGGCATGATCACGCCTGGGCGAGCGCGGAGACGGGGTACGTTGACCGCGTCATCGCTCCGGCCGACGTGCGCCGCGAGTTGGGACTCGCGCTTTCATTGGTGTCCCCCACGCCATGAGCACGGACCCGAAGCGCTCGCTCGGAGATGACGAGGTCTCGGTCTCAGCGGTATTTCGCTCGAGCTTCCCCCTCGACATCGACTTAGACGGCTTTCGCACCAAAGCGTGGAGCGGTGGCCTCCCGCGGAGAGAAGAAGAGCTCAAGCCGCTCTACCGAACGCTGCTCCACGCGCTCTCCGCCGCCGCCAAGCTGTCGACCGACCAGGGCATTCGGCTGCTCCCTGACGACGAAGACGAGGCGCCCCAGTTCTTGAGCTACGCCGAGCTGTACCGCCGGGCGATGGAGGTGGCGGGTGGGCTGCAACAGAAGGGCTTCGCGCCCGGCGATCGCGCGATGATCGTGATGCCCACGTCGTTCGAGTTTTTCATCGCGTTTTTCGCGGTGCAGGCGGCTGGGGGCATTCCCGTGCCGTCGTATCCACCCGCGGCGCTCGAGAAGGTCGAGCTCGCGTTGGAGCGCCTGCAGCACGTCGCGACGCACGCCGAGGTGAAGGTGTGTCTCACCACGCGCCCGCTGCTGACTCTGCTCGGCGGGCTGGCCATGAACGTGCCCAGCTTGCAGGTGTTGACGACGTTGGAGTCGCTCCCGACGGCGAAGATCTCCAAAGTTGTTCCCCGCTCTGAAGACCCGGCGTTCATTCAGTACACGTCAGGCTCGACCGGGCGACCGAAGGGCGTGTTGCTGACGCAGCGAAACCTGGTGTCGAACATTCACGCCATCGGGCAGGTCAACCGCATCAACCGCACCGACGTCGTGGTGTCGTGGCTGCCGCAGTACCACGACATGGGGCTCATCGGCGGCGTGCTCTACGCGGTGTACTGGCGCATTCCCGTGGTGCTGCTGTCGCCGATGGCGTTTCTGATGCGGCCCGTGCGGTGGCTGCAGGCGATCTCCACCTACCGGGGCACGCTCACCGCGGCGCCGAACTTCGCCTACGCGCTGTGTGTGAAGCGGGTGCGGCCGAGAGATCTCGAGGGGCTCGATCTCTCCTCGTGGCGGCTGGGGCTCAACGGCGCGGAGCCGGTCAACGTGCAGACCCTTCGCGACTTCGCCGCCAAGTTCGCCACGGTGGGGTTCAAGGCCTCGACGCTGTACCCGGTGTACGGGCTCGCGGAATCGACCGTCGGCGTCACCTTCCCCGACATGCACCGCGCGACGTCGCCTCGAGGTGGCGGTGAGAAGCTGGCCGCGCTTGTGCGCTACCTCACCGTCGACCGCGCGGCGTTGGCGGCCGGTCGTGTGGAGCAGCGCAGCGGCCCCGGGAGTGTCTCGTTGGTGAGCGTGGGGCGCCCGCTCCCCGGGCATGAGGTGTGGGTCGTCGATGATCGCGGCCGGCCCGTCGGTGAGCGCGTCGTCGGCCACGTAGTGACCCGCGGGCCGTCGGTGATGAAAGGCTACTTCCGCGACCAAGCAGCCACCGACAAGGTGCTGCGAGACGGCTGCCTGTGGACCGGCGACCTGGGCTTCGTCGACACCGGAGAGCTGTTCATCGCCGGCCGCGCGAAAGATCTGATCATCGTTCGCGGGAAGAACTTCTACGCCGAAGATCTCGAGCACGTCGTCGAACGCATCGACGGTACGCGCGGCGGTGGCGTGGTGGCCTTCAGCGTGTACGACGAAGAGAAGGCGAATGACCTGGTGGTGCTGGTCTGCGAGACAACACTCGAAGACGACGCGGCCCGGCAGAAGCTGGCCACGGCCATCACCGAGGCGGTCTCGGAGAGCGCCGGCCTGACGCTCGACGAGGTCGTGCTTGTGCCGCCGGGGACGATTCCCAAAACCTCCAGCGGCAAGCGCCAACGCGGGCAGACGCGCCAGGCGTACTTGGAGAACGCGCTCACTCCGAAGAAGACCGGGCCGTTGAAGCTGGCGTGGGTCTTCGTGCGCTCCAGCGCCGGCCGGCTGTCGCTGTGGAGCAAGCGCCTGGGGAAACGTCGCGAACCCGACTGATGCGCACCGCCGCTACCGTGCCCGGAGCGCTTCGATCGGGTCGAGGTTCGCCGCGCGCCGAGCCTGCACCAACGCCGCCAGCACCGCGCCGAGTGAGGTCACTGCCACCGAGAGCAGCAGGTGTGCGCCGTTGACCGCGGGGTAGAGCAGCGCCGGGTTGTCGATCTGCTTTGCCTCGATGCCCACCGTGCCAGCAACGGCGACCAACATCGCTCCGAGGCTCGCGCCAGCTGTTGCGCCCGTGAGCCCGATGAGCCACGCCTCGAGCACGAACAGCACGACGATCGCCCCGCGGGTGAGCCCGAGCGCGAGCATGGTGCCGATCTCCTGCTTCCGCTCGTGCACGCTCATGGTCATGGTGCTCGCGATGCCCGCCAGCACCACCAGCAGCAGAATCAACGACACCACGCTCGTGGCACGCCCGAGCCGAATGATGGTCTGGAACAGATAGGGTTCGAGCACGGGCCACGTGTGCACCTCAAACGTTGGGCCCAGTTCCTCCCGCAGCTGCGCAGCGATGGCGTCGAGATCGGCTCCGTCGCGCGCGCCGAACGCCACCTCGGTCACCTCGCCGGGGAGGCCGATCACCGCCTGCGCCGTGCTCAGCGGCACCGTTACACCGCGTTGGCTCTCGTAGGGCAGGTGAAGGGACGCCAGCCCACGCACCACGACACCCAGTGCATTCATTCGCCCCGCTGGGCTCGTCGCTGACAGCATCACGTTCGTCGCGCCCGGCTCGGCGTTCAACGCCTTCGCGAGGGTCTGCCCAAGCACCACCTCGTCGCGCTCCGCTGACAACGCGGCTGCGCCTCCTGGAAGCGTGTCGGCCCCGAAGCGGGGACAGACCGTCGACTCCCGCTCGAGGTCGAGCC
>JAEUJT010000480.1 GCA_016793525.1 Archangium sp.
GGATCCGGAACGGGCGGTGGATCCGGAACGGGCGGTGGATCCGGAACGGGCGGTGGATCCGGAACGGGCGGCGGCTCTGGAACGGGCGGCGGATCCGGAACGGGCGGTGGCTCCGGAACGGGCGGCGGCTCCGGAACGGGCGGCGGCTCCGGAACGGGCGGCGGCTCCGGAACCGGCGGTGGCTCCGGAACGGGCGGTGGCTCCGGAACCGGCGGTGGCTCCGGAACCGGCGGTGGCTCCGGTGGCGGTGAAGGCGCGGGGGGCGGCGCCGGCGGTGGGGATGGCACCGGAGGCGGTGAAGGTGCGGGTGGCGGTGCAGGTGAAGCGCCTGGTACCGGAGGTGGTTCCGGCGGCGCTGGTGGCGGCACCGGCGTGATCACCTTCAAGGGGAGTGGGTGTGGGTGCAGCGAGACCCGGGGTCTTCATTCGCTGGTTGGGCTGGCGGCTATACTCATCACGAGTCGTCGACGCAGGCAGCGCGGTGCGGGCCCGAGTGACGCACGCGGGGGGTAACCATGGCTGATGGCGTGCACGCGGCGCAGACCTCTCGCGTTCTGCTGCTCGAAGACGACCCCTTGCTCGGCAAGGCGATCGTTCGAAAGCTGACCCGATGGGGCTGGAACGTGGAGCACGTCAGCAACGGCAAATCGGCGCTCGAGGCGATCGCACGCGGTGGCTACACCGCGCTGGTCGCCGACAACGTGCTCCCTGACATGACCGGCATCGACGTGCTGCTCAAGGTCAGGGAGCTGAACCCGAACATGTCGCGCATCTTGATCACCGGGCACCCGAACCCGCAGGCCTTCAGCGAGGCCATCAACAAGGCGCATGTGCACCGCTTCTTGACGAAGCCGTTTTCGTTCGAGGAGTTGGTCGAGGCGCTGAAGGTGAGCGCCGATCTCACGCCGAACGACACCAGCACCAAATACACGCTGCTGCGGCGCATCGCGGTGGGCGGTATGGCTGAGGTCTACTTGGCGAAGCAGCTCGGGCCCGACGGCTTCAGCAAAAACGTCGTGGTGAAGACGATGCTGCCCGACATCGCGCAAGACCCAGCGGCGAGCGCCATGTTCCTCGAAGAGGGTCGCCTCGCGGCGCGCTTCAACCACCCGCACCTGGGCCAGGTGTTCGAGATGGGGCGGCTCCACGAGCGCCACTTCATCGCCATGGAGCACGTCGACGGGTACTCGCTGCGCACCGTGATGCGCGAGCACGGGGTGCTGCCGCTGAAGCTCGCGATTCCCATCGTGAAAGATCTGCTCGACGCGCTCGACTACGTGCACTCGTTTCGCGACGACGCCGGCCGGCCGCTCAACCTGGTTCACCGCGACGTGAACCCGTCCAACGTGATGGTGACCAACCGGGGCTGCACCAAGCTGGTCGACTTCGGCATCGCCAAGACCTCGATCAGCCAGAACCGCACCGGCACCGGGCTGATCCGCGGCAAGCTCAACTACATGTCGCCCGAGCAGGCGCGCGGCGAGCCGATCGATCACCGGGCCGACCTCTACGCCGTGGGCTCCATGTTGTTCGAGATGGTGACAGGCCGAAAGGCGTACGTCGCTGATACCGAGATGAAGCTGATGTCGATGGTGCAAGAGGGCCAGTCGACCGCGTTTCAGGACCCGATGGTGGGCATTCCCCCCGAGTTGGTGGCCGTCATTCACCACGCGTTGGGGCGTGACTCGTCGCGCCGGTACCAGACCGCCGCGGAGTTTCGCCAGGCGCTCGCCGCGCTGTCGCTGCAGCTCAACATCATGGCCGACGCAGGGGCCATCGCCGACGAGATGAAGCGGCTCTTCGACGGCCGTGAAGCGAGCATGGAGATCGACATCTCTGACGCCGCGAGCGCCGACCAGAAGATCACGCACCCCGATCTCGACCCGAAGTACATCGTCGAGCGCAACACCAAGAACGAGCGGCTTCCCTCGTCGCCGACCCAGCTGCCGCCGTCTCCTCCGCCTCCTCCGGGCGCCTTTCCGAGCCGCATGAAGCCGTTGCTGGTGGTGGCCGGGTCGATGGTGGTCGGGTTGGCGATCAGCGTCATGCTCTGGAGCGCTTCGAACCGATCTCACGCCGCGGAGTCGGCCTCGACGGTCGTGAGCGCGCCTCCGCGAGCGCCGGTGAGTGCAGACACCCCGAAGCCACCCACCGGTGAGCCGAACGCGCCGCCGAGCGCCGTTCCGCCGAAGCCCGCGCCGGCGGCCAGCGCTCCGACCGCGGTGTTGCCGTCGACGGTTCCGCCGGTGCCTCGGCCCGCGGCGGTTCGCCCCGCCACCAGCCCCGCGCCGTTGCCCACCCTCAGCACTGGGCGGCTGACCATTCACGCGCCGATGGCGATGGCGGTGTGGATCGACGGGGAGCCGCGCGGCAGCACGCCGCTCACCATCGAGCTCGCGGCTGGGCAACACGCAGTGAAGCTGGTCGAGGGGGAGTCGGGCAGCAGCCAGACCATCACCGCGCTGGTCGAGGCCGGGGTCGAGCGGCGGGTCAACGTCGCGCTCGGCGAGTAGCGCCTACCTCCGGCTGATGGCCACGTGCCGCGCGAGGAGGTCGATCAACGCCTCGCCCGGGAGCTCGTGTCCCCCGGGGTATTCGACGAGCGACACGTCGGCGCGCTTGGCCTCGAGCTGCTTGAGGTAGTTGCCGTCGGGGTCGTTGCTGCCGTCGCGCGTGCCGTTGAACAGCGTCACTCGGCCGCAGCGTGAGAGATCCTCCGGCGTCCGCTCGAGCGCGCCGCGGAGCATCGAGCTGCCGACCGCTACCGACCACTCCACACGCGGGAGCTCAGTGGGGAACTCACAGGCGCGCAGCCACCGAAGCACGAGGTAGCCGCCGCTCGAGAATCCAAGCACCCCGTACTTCGCCTTCGGGGGGAAACACCGGCTCGCGGCCTCGAGGGTGGCTTGGGCCGCCGCCTGCCGCTGCGGTCGATCTCCCGTCGGCCCCCAGCAGACCGTCCCGTTGCCGCACGCTTGGGTGGCACGGGGGAGCGCGAAGCGAATCGACAGGGCCTGCCCGGCTCGGGTCAGCGCCTCGCGGTTCTGCTGCTCGAGGGGCCCCGGCTCGGGCGAGTCGACGCCGTGGAGGTACACGACGAAGGCGCGCGCGGTCCGCGGGCCGATGCAGCTGTCGGAGTCGGCCTCCGGCGCCAACCCTGCGGTGGTCGCGCAGGCGGTGGAGCACCCGAAGAGGGCCAAGCCCGCGCCCAACACGAGAAGGACCTGGCGGTTCATGCCTACCGGTCTTGCACCGCGCGGTCCACCTCACGGCCCTGGGGAGCGCTGAGGCGTTCTGGAGCCGGCGCGGGCGAAGACGTGTGCGGCTGTGGCGAGCCGGTGTGTATTCTCCGCCTGATGCGAACCAGCTTCGTGGCGTATGCCCTCTTGGTGCTGACGGCGTGTGGTGGCGGCGGTGGGGTGGCCGACGGCACGTACCTGCAGTTCGAGACCGTGTTCACCCATGTCTCCGCAGCGTCGGGCGTGCCCTGGGTGTTCGCAGATCGCGTCTTTCAAGACCGGGGCACCAGCCCGCTCACCGAGCTCACGGCCGACAGTGCGCAGCGCGAGCTCGACGGGTTCCACGGCGCCGCCGTGAAGGGTGCCACGCTCTTCTCGCTCAAAGCCGACGGCACGGTGTGGAAGTCGAGCGACGGCGAGACCTTCACCCAGGCGTCGACGGAGACGTTCACCCTGCTGTCGGCCACCACCGAGCGACTGTTGGCGCTGCGCCGGGTGTCGTTCGGAGAGGCGACGGTGCATGAGTCGCGAGACGACGGCGCGACGTGGACGGTGATCGGCCCGGTCGACGCTGGGTTCAAGGTCGGCAACCGCGAGACGCTGTTCTTCTCTCGACCGGCCGGAGCGTTGATCCGCGTCACCGTGGGCGTTTCCGATGACAGCGCGGGGAACACGAACTTCGCGAACCAGACCTACCTGCTCACCGGCAGCACCTTGGAGCTGGTGGGCGCGCTGCGGGGCACCAACCCGATTCAGGCGCCGCCGTTCCCCGTGCTGCAGACGCCGGCTGGGCTGGCGGTGTTCTCCGAGAAAGATCAGCCGAACAACGCGCCCGACGGCTTGAGCCTGGTGTTGATCAACAACCCGGGGAAGACGCCAGACGTGCTGACCGGTCAGCGGGTGCACTGGGCGAGCGACGTGCTGGCCGACTCGTTCACCGAGGCGCTCCCGCTCGGGCTCGACTCCCAGGGCCGGTTGATGGTCGCCACCGCCGGGCGGGTGATGCGCACGGTGCGACCGCTCACCACGTCGAGCGACGATCGAGGCCGCATTTTGAAAGGCCCGGGCTGCGGAGGGCGCCTGACCCACCAGCCAGACCGCGGCTCCAACCCGACCAGCAAGATGCTGGTGAAAAACGAGTCGGGGCGCCCGCTGCTGGTGCGCACCATCGACGCGCAGCAGCGGTGGCGGAAGCAGGGCACGGTCGAGGCGGGGGCCTCGCTGCCCGCCGGGGCCGACGTCACCTACGGGGTGATGGTGTCTGATCCCGCCGATGACACGTGTTTGCTGTTCCAGGCGCTGGGCGAAAGCGGCGACATCGTGGTGCGGTGACGCGCTCCACTCATGTCTTCGCGAGGTCGTCAGGCACTGCCGCGTGGTCGGTCACCAGGTGCGCGCACTTGAGCTGCGCCTCGGCGACGCCGGCCGCGATCTTTCGTTGCCGCCACGCGTCGTAGCTGCCCGGCGTCAGCTGGCGCACGAGCACCGGTGACATGCGCTGGGCGTTCAGCTCGTAGTCGATGGCGGTGGTGCGCAGCGCTGCCTGGAGCGACTTCTCGAACGCCGCGAGCTGCTCGGCGCTGAGCGGAGCCGTGCGTGGCTCGAAGTGCAGCGTGTACCCCGGGAGCGCTCCGTCGAGGCGGGGCGCGAGGGTGAAGAAGGTCGACTCGAGGCGCAGCTCGGCGCTGGCCATCGCCACCGCGTCGGTCACGTGTTCTTCGAGCAGCTTCTCGCCGATCAGGTTCGACGCCGCGCCGAACTTGCGCACGAAGCGAACGCGAGGTGTGGCGTTGTGAAAGCCGCAGACCTCCATCACGTCGCCGAGCAGGTA
>JAEUJT010000053.1 GCA_016793525.1 Archangium sp.
CCGGCGGCGAACTTCCACGGCGCCGACTCGTTCACCTTCGAAGCGTCTGACGGCTCGGCGAGCTCGAACGTGGTGACTGTCTCGCTGAACGTGGCGAGCGTGAACGACGTGCCGGTCGCGGCCGCGCAGTCGCTCAGCACCACTGAAGACACGGCGGTCTCCATCACCTTGAGCGCCTCCGACGACGACCACGACGCGCTGACCTACTCCGTCGTCTCTGGCCCGCAGCACGGCTCGCTCACCGGCAGCGGCGCGAACCTCACCTACGCCCCGGCGGCGAACTACCACGGCCCCGACTCGTTCACCTTCAAGGCGAACGATGGCCAGGCCGACTCGAACGTGGCGGTCATCTCGCTCAACATCGCGAGCGTGAACGACGCGCCGGTGGCCTCGGGCCAATCGCTCGGCACCAACGAAGACACCGCGGTGGCCGTGTCGCTCGGCCTGCACGACGACGACGCCGATTCGCTCTCGTACGAGGTCATCTCGGAGCCGCAGCACGGCTCGCTGAGCGGCACCGCGCCAAACCTCACCTACACCCCGGCGGCCAACTTTCACGGCGCTGACTCGTTCTCCTTCAAGGCGAACGACGGCCAGGCCGACTCAAACGTGGCGGTCATCTCGCTGAACATCGCGAGCGTGAACGACGCGCCGGTGGCGAACGCGCAAACCCTGACCGCGAGCGAAGACGCGGCGCTGGCCATCGAGCTGAGCGGCTCCGACGTGGAGGGCGACTCACTCACCTTCACCGTCTCCGTGCAGCCGCAGCACGGCACGTTGAGCGGCTCGGCGCCGAACTTCACCTTCACTCCGGCGGCGAACTTCCACGGCACCGACTCGTTCACCTTCATCGCCAACGACGGCGCGCTCGACTCGGCCCCGATGACCGTCTCGCTCACCATCGACTCGGTGAATGACGCGCCAGTGGCGAACGCGCAGAGCCTCACCACCGACGAAGACACGGCGGCGACCATCACCCTCGCTGGCAGCGACACCGAAGGCGACGCGCTCACCTTCACCGTCGTCGCGCAGCCGCAACACGGCACGTTGACGGGGACGGCGCCGAACCTCAGCTACACGCCGGCCACCGGGTACCACGGCGCCGACAGCTTCTCGTTCCAGGTGAACGACGGCTCGACGGATTCCGTCGCGGCGGTGGTGTCGCTCACGGTTTCCTCGGTGAATGACGTGCCGGTGGCCGATGCGCAGTCGGTGGCGCTCGATGAAGACGTGGCGAAGGCCATCACCCTCGCGGGCAGCGACCTCGACGCCGACGCGTTGACCTTCACCGTCGTGGCGCAGCCGCAGCACGGCTCGCTCAGCGGCAGCGGCGCGAACCTCACCTACACCCCGGCGGCGAACTTCCACGGCGCTGACGCCTTCACTTTCAAGGCGAACGACGGCCAGGCGGACTCGAACGTGGCGACCGTGTCGCTCTCCGTCGCTTCGATGAACGACGCCCCGGTGGCCGACGCTCCGGCGCTGAACGCGACCGAAGACACCGCGCTGACCGTCACCCTGTCGGGCCACGACAACGACGGCGACGCGCTGCAGTACCGCATCGTGACCGCGCCCGCGCACGGTACGCTGAGCGGCTCCGCGCCGAACCTCACCTACACGCCGGCCGCCAACTACGCGGGCACCGACACCTTCAGCTTCGTCGTCACCGACGGCACCACCGACTCCGCACCGGCCACCCTCTCGATCTCGGTGAGCGCGGTGAATGACGCGCCGACCGTGCAGGCCCAGAGCGTCATGGTCGACGAAGACCTGGCCACGGCCTTCACCCTGAACGGCACCGACGTCGACGGCGACGCGCTGACCTTCGTCATCGTCACCCAGCCGCAACACGGCACGCTGACTGGGACCGCGCCGAACCTCACCTACACGCCCAACGCGAACGCCTCGGGCACCGACACCTTCAGCTTCCACGTGAAAGACGGCGCGGAGACCACCGACGACGTCACCGTCACCCTCTCCGTCACCGCGGTGAACGACGCGCCGGTGGCCGAGGCGCACGAGCGCTCGACCAATGAAGACGCCGAGCTCGAGCTCACCCTCGCGGCGACCGACGTGGAGCACGACACCCTCACCTTCCGCGTCGTGGCCCAGCCGCAGCACGGCACGCTGACTGGCACCGCGCCGTCGCTGCGCTACCTGCCGGCAGCCAACTTCACCGGCGCCGACACCTTCACCTTCGTCGCCAACGACGGCCAGGTGGACTCCGCGGTCGCGACCATCTCCATCACCGTCACGGGAGTGAACGACGCGCCCCTCGCCTCCGCGCTCTCGGCCACCACGCCTGAAGACGCGCCCCTCGCCCTCGTGCTCTCCGGCACCGACGTCGACAACGACGCGCTCACCTTTACCGTGGTGGGCCAGCCGACCCGCGGCACCTTGAGCGGCGTCGCGCCGAACCTCACCTACACCCCGGCGCAAGACGTCATCGGCGGCGACTCGTTCACCTTCATCGTGAGCGACGGCACCGTCGACTCCGCGCCGGCCACGGTCTCCATCGAGGTGGGCCCGATGAACGACGCGCCGGTGGCGCAGAGCGGCTCGGCGACCGTGAATGAAGACGAGTCGGTGGAGCTGACCGTCATGGCCAGCGACATGGACGGCGACGCCCTCAGCTACCGCGTGGTGACCGCCCCCGCACACGGCGCGCTTTCCGGCACCGGCCCGCGCTTCACCTACACCCCGGCGGCGAACTTCTTCGGCGCCGACAGCTTCACCTTCCAGGTGAGCGACGGCCAGGCCGACTCGACCGTGGCGACCATCTCCCTCGCGGTGAGCAGCGTCGACGACGCGCCGGTGGCCGACGCGCAAGAGGTGACGGTGCAAGAAGGCGCGAGCACCGAGGTGCACCTGCACGGCAACGACCTCGAAGGCGCAGAGCTCAGCTACCGCATCGTGGCGCAGCCCGAACACGGCCAGCTCCTCGGCGACGGCGCGCACCGCGTCTACAAGCCGGCGCACTTCTTCAACGGAGTCGACCGCTTCACCTTCGTGGTGGTGGCCGACGGGGTGGAATCGGCTCCGGTGGAGGTGGTCATCACCGTGTTGCCCAGCGTCGACTCGCTCGGCGGTGGCGGCCTGGGCTGCAGCTCCACTGGCAGCAACGCGATGCCGACGCTGGCGCTGTGCGTGGCGGCGCTCCTTCTGCTCCGCCGCCGCCGTGCGAGCGTGGCCGTAGGCGCGCTGGCGGTGTCGCTCTCGACGGGTGCGCTGGCGCAGACGCAGTCGCCGTCGGTGATGCCGAACCTCGACGTGGAGACCCTCCGCCTCAACCCCGGCGCGAAGGGCAGCCTGGTCACCGAAGAAGGCCTGCTGATGGACCAAGGCGCGCTGCGCGTCTCGGTCACTGGCCACTACGAATACGAGCCGCTCGTGCTCTTCCGCAACGGCGAGCGCGCCGGAGCGCTGGTGAAGGACCGCGTCACCACCCACGTGGCGGTGGGGTGGGCGCCGCTGAGCTGGCTCGAGGTCGGAGCGCAGCTGCCGGTGGTGCTTACCCAGCGCGGCGATGACCTGACCGAGCTCGGCTACGCGCGACCCGCGCCGACGTCGCTCGGCTCCTCGGTGGTGCAGGCGCGTGTGGGCGTTTTGCAAGAGCGGCGCGGCAGCGTGATGGACCTCTCGGTGTCGCTCGGGGTGTTGCTGCCGACGGGCACCAGCGCCGCGCTGTCGAGTGAGGTCGGCGTACTCCCGCGCGTGGGCATCGGGCACTCGTTGACGTCGTGGCTGCGGCTCGGCGGCGAGGTGGCCATGGCGCTGCGCCCGTCGACGACCTTCGACGCCACGACCGTCACCCGCACCGGCGTCGAGGGCGCGGTCTCGCTGCAGACGATGGGCGACGGCCTGCGCGGAGAGTTGACCTACCGCGGCCTCATTCCCACCGCTGGCGGCCGTGCCACGAGCGAGCTGCTGGCGGGCGCGCGCAAGCCCCTCGGCTCGTACGTCGAGGTGTACGCCGTGGGCGGCATGGGCATCGGGCTCGGGCTGGGGACGCCTGCGTTCCGCGCGCTCCTCGGGGTTTCGATGACCCTGCCCGTGAACCAAGCCCCGAAGCGAAGCGACGAGCCCATTCCCGCGCCGCCCGCAACGCCCGCGCCAACGCTGGCGCCAGTCACCGAAGACGCAGTCGCCGCGGCGCCGGTGGAGGTGGAGGTGGCACCTTCGCCGGTCGAATCGAAACCCGCGACGACGACGACCTTCGACGCAGCGCGGGCCGCGGCCATCGCCGCGACCAACCACGAGCTGCAGGCGGCGATGCCCGCGGGCGGGCTGTTCCTCCGAGCCAGCGAGCGGCTCAACGGCAAGGCCGCTCCCGCGCTCGACCGCATCGCCGCGATTCTGAACCGGCACCCTGAATTCCCCCGCGTGCGCATCGAGGGCCACGTCGACCCGAGCCCCGACGAGGCCGCCAACCTCGAGCTCACCCAGGCTCGAGCCGATGCCGTGCGCGCGTACCTGATCAGCCGCGGCGTCGCTGCGGAGCGACTCTCCGCGCACGGCTACGGCTCGGAGCGCCCGTGGGTGCCGAACACCAGCCCGCTCGGCCGCGCCGCCAACCGCCGCGTCGAGGTCGTGGTCGAGCAGTCGACCGCCGACGCCAGCTCCGCCGTGTCACCGTGAGGTGAGCCTTCGCGCTGAGCCGGAGCTGCACTCGCCTTGCAACCGTTCCGAAGACGGGAATTCTCCTCCGCTGACGCAGCGCTGTCACAGCGACACCAGGTGACTCCGGAGTCTCCCCAGGTGCGGCGTCCCTCGGCGCTGCCGCCGCTCCGTTGCGGCGACATCTCCGAAACCTGTCGAGAACCGCGCGCGTCATCCCCTTGAGCCGCCGCGCTGCGTCCCTCGGCGACGCTCCACACCCTCGAGAAGCGGCTGACACCAGCTCCGCAGCACACGCTCTGCCGCTCCGAGCGCACCGAGGTGTAGAAGGCGCCGGTGAGCGCGCCACCAACGCAGCGGCTGCGGCCTGCCCACTGGGTGGCCCTCGGCGGGTGGGGGGCGCTGTGCGCGTGGTGCGTGGGGGGCTTTCCGCCGTGCGTCGACCTCCCGGCGCATGGCGCGCAACTGCAGACGCTCGCCGGCCTGGTGCGTGGCGATGACGCCGTGAGCGCGCTGTACGAGGTGCGCCCGAGCATCGGGTATGGGTTGCCGTACTGGCTGTTTCTCCCCGCCGCGCTCGGAGTCGACGGCGCCTTCGCGGCGCGCGTCGCGATGGGACTGGCCCTTTTCCTCACGGTGGTGAGCGTGGCGTCGCTGCTGCGAGCGCTCGGTCGCCCGGTGTGGGCCGCGGTGTTGGCGGCGCCGACGGCCTTCGGCTTCACCTACTGGTACGGCCTCGTACCGGCCTTCTTCGCTCAACCGATGCTGCTGTTCGCCTGCGCGGCCTTCGCTCGAGCCCAGCGGGCGGAGCACCCTCGGCGCTGGTGGGTGCTGTGCGGCGTCGCGGCGACGGCCACGCTGCTTTCCCACGTCGTCGTCTTCGCGGCGCTGGCGGTGGCGCTCGTGGCCTGGGCGCTCGCGGAGAACCCTCGACGGTGGCTCCCACCAACCGCGGGCGCGTTGCTCGTACCGTGCCTCT
>JAEUJT010000108.1 GCA_016793525.1 Archangium sp.
ACAACCCCACCAGCGCGGTGCGGCAGCAGGCGGTTTCTGGTCCCAACGGCGCGGGCACGGCCATCGAGTGGCGCGACTGGAACCGCGCGTTCGGCGCGTACACCCTGAACTTCCAGATTCGCCTCTGGGAGAACGGCGTGATCGAGTTCTTCTACGGCACGATGATCGGCTCCGGCGCCACCATCACCGCCTCGGTGGGCATCGAGTCACCCAACGGCGCGTCGGCCACCATGCCGCTGACGATTCCCTCCCGGTGCGCGACCGGCTCGCAGTGCAACCTGTGCTCGTTCGAGGCTTCGGCCAGCACGTGTACTGGGAGCCCGGTCACGCCGTATTCGTACATTCGCTTCGGGCCTCCGGCGGGCACCGATGTGCAGGGCAACCGGGTGCGCGTCACCGGCATCGTGCAAGACGGCGGAGTGCTGCAGGTCTCGACCGAGCTCGAGCTGCGCAACTTCGGCACGCTCGCGTCCGGCGACTTCGGGTACCGCATGTACCTGTCTCAAGACACGCTCATCGATTCGAGCGACTACGAGCTGCAGCCCACGCCGAACGCGGTCACCTCGCTCGGGGCGAACGAGCTGCGCGTGGTGTCGACGACCAGCACCTCGGCCCGCCCCGACGCGGGCTCGTTCTACGTGGTGGCGGTGCTCGACTCCGAGGCGGCGGTCACCGAGACCAACGAGGCGAACAACACCGTGGCCTCGACCGTGCCCTTCAGCGCCGGTGTCGATCTCATCGCCGAGCGCATCATCGCCCCGGCGCTCGCAGGCCCCGGCGACTCGGTGAGCATCCCCATCGAGTTCACCAACCAGGGCTTCGACAACGCCGGCAACGTGCCGGTGCGCATCTGGGCCTCGGTCGACACCATCGTCGACGGCACCGATCGGCTGCTGCACACCACGACCATGCCGATCGTCGGCGGGCAGAACGTCTCGCAATCGATCACCTTCGTCATGCCCTCGAACCTGCGGGGCGACGACTACTTCTTGATGCTCCAGCTCGACGACACACCGGGCGTGATCCCTGAGAGCAACAAGACGAACAACCGCGTCTTTAGCCAGACCAAAATGACCGTGCGGCAAGCCGACTTGGTGATGGACGCGGTGACGGTGCGGAGGTCGGTGCAGCCGTTCGATCAGGCGAGCGTGGCCTTCTTTGGCGAGCCGATTCGCATCGACGCGCTGGTGCGCAACCAAGGTGGAGCGACGGCGCCGACGGTGCTGCTCCAGTTCCTCATCTCCGAAAACGAGACGTTGAACGCGTTCACCGACCCCACGGTGGGCACGGTGACCAACCTCTCGCTCGCTCCGGGAGAGACGCGGCTGGTGTCGCTCACCGCCAACGTGCCGTCGCTGTCGACAACGGGGCAGCCGCTCGGCGCGCAGCCCTACTACTTCTTCGCCGCGGCGGTGGCGCCCGGGCTGGCGGAGACCAACGGCAACAACAACTTCACCAAGTCGGTGCCGACGCTGATCCGCGGGCCCGCGCCGAACCTGGTGCCGGTGGCGGTGCAGGGGCCCCAGCGCGCGGGCGTGGGCGAGCTCATTCCCGTCACCCGTACGTTGGCCAACATCGGCAACCGCGCGGCGACTGGCGTGACGTACCGGTACTATCTGTCGGCCAACGAGGTGGTCACCACGTCTGACGTGCTGCTGCAGATCCAGACGCCGACCGGCCTGGTGAACCAGAAGAGCGTCGACTTGACGATCGATCAGCAAGATCACGCGAGTGAGCTGGTGCGCATTCCCGCGGGGCTCCTCGCGGCCGACTACTTCCTCGGGGTGCTGGTCGATGCCGACGGCTCCATCGCTGAGACCGACGAAAACGACAACGGCTTCGCGTCTCAGCCGCTGGCGGTCGTGGCGCGGAGCCTGTCGGTGGCCACGCCGTTCCTGCCTGACGCGGTCATCGGTCAGCCGTACACCGTGTCGCTCGCGGCGTACGGCGCGGGGGCGATGCCGGCCTGGTCGGTGCGCGGGGCAGGGCTCCCGCCCGGGCTGCAGCTCGACGCGCAGGGCCGGCTCACGGGCACCCCGACGTCGCCGGGGGCCTACGGCTTTACGCTGGTGCTCACCGCCGGTGCCGACTCGGTCGAGGCCACGCGCTCGATTCGGGTGGTGAATTCGACCGCCGGCCTCGAGGTCTCGACCGAGCTGCTCCCGGCGCCGGTTCGCCTGCTGTCCTACGACGGCCAGCTCGGCGTGGCGGGCGGGCGTGCGCCGTACGTGTGGGCGGTGCTGAGCGGAGAGCTGCCCCTCGGCCTCGAGCTGTCGGCGTCGGGCCGTGTGACGGGTACGCCCCGCGGCGCCTTGGGGACGTCGACGACCTTCGTGCTCGGCGTTCGCGACGCCATCGGCAACGCCTCGGCCCGCACCTTCACGCTCACCGTGGTCGACGCCACGCCGTTCCAGATCTCCACGCCGCCGCTGCTCGACGGGGTGGTCAACGCGGAGTACCTCACGCTGCTCACCGCGAAGAACGGCGGAGGCGCTCCGGTCTCCACGCCGCTGCGTTGGGCGCTGGTCGAGGGGCAGCTGCCCGGCGGCATTCAGCTCGAGAACAGCACCGCCGAAGTGGTGGGCCTCTCCGGCACGCCAACCCAGGCCGGGCTCTTTCCCTTTCGCATCGAAGTGACCGACGCCCAGGGGCGGGTAGCGGCGGTGAACATGGTGATCCTCGTCTCCGGCGAGGCGGTGCAGATCTCCGGTCCGGTGCCCGATGTGCTGACGCCGGGCATGACCGTCTCGGCGCTGATGCTCGCCACCCCCGGCCAGCAGAACGTGTCGTGGTTCGTTCGCGAAGGCCGACTCCCGCCCGGGCTGTCGCTGTCGCCCGAGGGGCTGCTGGCCGGCACGGTGGAGAACGCCGACAGCGCCTTGGGCAGCTACACCTTCACCGTCGCGGTGGGGCCGGCGCGCACCGAGCTCCGCGGGCTGCGCACCTACCGCATCGACGTGGCTTCGACGCTCCCCGTGCCGCGCGGAGGCTGCTCCGCCGTTGGCATTGAGCCGCTGGCCGTATTGGTCTTGCTCTGGCTGCGCCGCCGCACCGCTTAGCTCCACCCGCCAATCGGTCGTGCAGGTGCGCCAGATACGCGAGCGCTCGTTGCTCGGCGTGCCCTCGAACGGTAACGCATGCGCGCCCAACCACGGGCCCCTCGCTTCAGGAGCAAGGCATATGACTCGAATTCTGGCAGTGACGATGTTGGCGGCGACGGCGTGCGGCGTACAGCCGGGCAGCTTCGATGACGACGTGGCCACCAGCCGCAGCGCCTTGGCCGAAGGCCGAAGCTGCAGCGACAAAGAGAACTCATTTCACAACAACTGCGGAGGCACGGCGTCGTGCTCGAAGGCCGAGACCGATACCCCGACGCTCTATCAGCTGACCTGCACGTGTGACGGCGTGTCCCACAGCACCACGTGCACCGAGGTCTCGGTACGAGACAACCCCGACGTACCCTTCTTCAACCCGCCCCCCAGCAGCGGCTGCCACGGCTCGGGCATCTACCAGCTGTGCCTTGCGCCTCCCGGTGGCCCGTCGCGCCGCTTCCCGACGCAAGACTTGCCCGAACCGGAGTGAGAAGATCGTTCCAGACGCGCGCGCGATGAACGTCGCCGCGGGTCTGGTCGTCGGGTCGCTGGCGGGTCCCCCCGCTCGGTTCGCGAGGCTGGCGCCGAGCCGCTCGCCGTGCTGGCCTTACCGTGCCGCCGCCGCGTGACGTGACTGCGCGACGGAGTGGCTCGCCAAGGAGGCGCACCCATGACGCAGAAAAAAGCCGTGCTGACCTGCGCGCTCACCGGCGTGCTGACCGACCCGAATCAGCACTCCGTTCCGGTGACACCGGAGGAGATGGCGAGAGAAGCCCGCCGCGCGCGCGACGCCGGCGCCTCGATCATGCACTGCCACTTTCGCAACCAGGAGCCCGGCATGGGCCGGCTCCCGTCGTGGTCGGCCGACGTGGCGCAGGCGGTGTGTGACGCGATTCGCGCCGAGGTGCCCGAGCTGATCATCAATATGTCGACCGGCGTGGTGGGCCCCGACATCTCCGAGCCGGCGGCGTGCCTCGAGCGGGTGAAGCCCGAGATGGCGGCCCTCAACGCCGGCTCGCTCAACTACCTGAAGCTGCGCTCAAGCAACGACTGGGCCTGGCCGCCGATGCTCTTCGACAACCCCGTGGAGAAGATCGAGGCCTTCGCTCAGGTGATGCAGCGCAACGGCATCGTGCCCGAGTGTGAGTGCTTCGACACCGGCATTCTCCGCAGCGTGGTGATGTACGCCAAGCGGGGCATGGTGCCGAACCCGCCGCACGTGTCGCTCGTGATGGGCGTGGAGTCGGGCATGCCGAGCAAGCCGTCGTGGCTCCCGCTGCTGCTCGACGAGATGCTCCCCGGCACGCACTGGCAGGTGATCGCCATCGGCCGGCACGAGGTGTGGCCGCTCCACCGGCGCTGCGCCGAGCTGGGCGGAGACCTGCGCACTGGGCTCGAGGACACGTTCTACCTACCTGACGGCAGCAAGGCCTCGAGCAACGGGCCGCTGATCGAGGCGCTGGCGAAGGTGGCGCGCGAGGCGGGTCGAGAGGTGGCGTCTCCCGCTGAGGCGCGCGTCATCTTGGGCCTGCGTCCGCAGTCACCGGCGTGACGGCATCACCAGCACCGCGATGGCTGGCTTCGCCGCGGGTACTCCGGTCGGAACCGGAGCGCCCACGCTCGGGCCAGGAATTT
>JAEUJT010000172.1 GCA_016793525.1 Archangium sp.
CGCCACGGCTTGGAGACGATGAGCGCGTCGGTGTCGGCCCTGTCTCTCAAGACAAAAGAGCTCGAGCTCGAGCTCAACGCCCTGGCGGCGATGGTGCAGGAGCGCCACGGCGTCGATCTCCAAACGGCCATTCACCAGTACCACCTGCTGCCGCCCCTCCCTCCCGAGTCGAACGAGAAGCTGAAGGAGCTGCGCGCCGCGGTCGAGAAGATGGGCGAGGTCAACGTCACCGCCATCGAAGAGCACCACGAAATCGCCGAGCGCTTCACCTTCCTCTCCAAACACAAGGAAGACCTCGAGGCGTCGCTCAAGCAGCTCACCGAGGCCATCGCCACCATCGACGAGACGAGCCGCCAGCGCTTCCAAGAGACGTTCGACGTGGTGAACGAGAAGTTCCAGCAGGTGTTCCCGCGGCTGTTCGGCGGCGGGCGCGCCAGCCTGATGCTCACCAACGAAGGCCCCGGCCACGAGCCGGGCGTGGAGATCTTGGCCCAGCCCCCGGGGAAGAAGCTGCAGAGCGTCGGCCTCCTGTCGGGCGGCGAGAAGGCGCTCACCGCGGTGGCGATGATCTTCGGCATCTTCTTGATCAAGCCCACGCCGTTCTGCTTGCTCGACGAGGTCGACGCCCCGCTCGACGAAGGCAACGTCGGCCGCTACAACGACATGGTGCGCGAGATGAGCAAGACGTCGCAGTTCATTCTCATCACCCACAACAAGCGCACCATGGAAGTGGGCGACATGCTCTACGGCGTCACCATGCAGGAGCCCGGCGTCTCCAAGCTCGTCTCGGTGAAGCTGAAAGAGGCGGTCGCCGCCAACCAGAACCAGGTGGCATGACCAACTCCCTGCGCGCCGACGGGCTGGTGAAGGCCTACCGCCGCCGCCGCGTGGTCGATGGTGTGTCGCTCGAGGTCCGCCCCGGGGAGATCGTCGGTCTCCTCGGCCCCAACGGCGCAGGCAAAACGACGTCGTTCAACATGGTGGTGGGCCTGGTACGCCCCGACGCCGGCACGGTACGGCTGGGAGAGCGCGAGCTCGGCCACCTCCCCATGCACCAGCGGGCCCGCGCGGGCCTCGGGTACCTGCCTCAAGAGGCGTCGATCTTCCGCAAGCTCACCGTGCGCCAAAACATGCTCGCGGTGCTCGAGCTCCAACCCGCCCTCAGCCGCGCCGAGCGGGAAGCCGCGGCGTCGAAGATCATCGGTGAGTTCAGCTTGGAGCACGTCGCTGAGAGCAACGGCGACACGCTCTCCGGTGGCGAGCGGCGGAGGGCCGAGATCGCGCGCAGCCTCCTCCCCAACCCCCGCTTCATGCTCTTCGATGAGCCCTTCGCCGGCGTCGACCCAATCAACGTCGGCGAGCTGCAGAAAGAGATTCGCCGGCTCTCCGGCCGCGGCCTGGGCGTGTTGATCACCGATCACAACGTGCGCGACACGCTCGGCATCTGCGATCGCGCGTACATCATCGCCACAGGGCAGATCCTCGAAGAGGGCAGTCCTGCGCAGATCGCCGCCTCTCCTCGGGCACGGTCCGTGTATCTTGGAGAAAACTTCACGCTTTCATGAGTCATTTTAGACCCTTAGCGCAATAACGTGACTGTTCCGCCGGGGGGCGGTACCGTGGCACGTATTTTGTCGAGCATCGCTGCGAGGGGAGAATAGGCCATGGGCATGGAGCTGAAACAAAGCCTCAAGATGAGCCAGCAGCTGGTGATGACGCCGCAGCTGCAGCAGGCGATCAAGCTGCTCCAGCTGTCACGCATGGAGCTCATCGAGCAGGTGCGTGAAGAGATGGAGCAGAACCCGCTCCTCGAGACGCCTGAGGAGACCGTCGAAGGCGATATGGCCGACAAGGCGCCCGGCGAGGCGTCGCTCGAGGCGGGCAACCTCGAGCAGCCCGCCGACTACGAAGCCCCAGTGCCCGAGACGGCGCCCGAGGTGAAGCCCGAAGCAGCCCCAGCGGAGATCGACTGGGACCAGTACCTCAACAGCTACCAGTTCAACGAGCCGTCGACCGCCAGCAACAAGGGCAACGTCGATCTCGACGACCTCCCCTCCTTCGAAGCCAACATGGTGAAGAAGGAAGATCTCGTCGATCACCTCCAGGAGCAGCTTCAGCTCAGCTCGCTCAACGACGCCGAGCGCCGCATCGCCGAGATGATCCTCGGCAACCTCAACGACGACGGGTACCTCACCCTCGACGGCGTTGAAGGCGACCCGCTCATCCGCCTGGCGAACGAGACCGACGTGCCCATGGCCGTGGCCGAGAAGATGCTGCGGCGCATTCAGCACCTCGAGCCGAAGGGCTGCGGCTCGCGCGACCTGCAAGAATGTCTGTTGATGCAGGCCTGCGCGCTCAAAGACGCCGCCGCGCCGCTGCTGGGCACGCTGATCAAGAAGCACATGAAGCTGCTCGAGTCGAAGAACCTGCCGGCCATCGCGAGGGACCTGAAGATCAGCCTCGACGAGGTGATCGCCGCCACGAAGCTGCTCCCCCGCCTCGACCCGAAGCCTGGCCGCAACTTCTCGGGCGAAGACGCGCAGTACATCACCCCCGACGTCTACGTTCACAAGATGGGCGACGCCTACACGGTGGTGCTCAACGACGACGGGCTGTCGAAGCTGCGCATCTCCGACTCGTACCGGCAGGCGCTGCGTGCGGGCGGCATGCCCCCCGGCCAGACGAAGGAGTTCGTGCAAGAGAAGATGCGCAGCGCGATGTGGCTGATCCGCTCGATTCACCAGCGTCAGCGCACCATCTACAAGGTCACCGAGAGCATCGTGAAGTTCCAGAAGGACTTCCTCGACAAGGGCATCGCGTTCCTCAAGCCGCTGATCCTCCGCGACGTGGCCGACGACATCGGCATGCACGAGTCGACCGTGTCGCGCGTCACCACCAGCAAATACGTGCACACCCCGCAGGGCATCTTCGAGCTGAAGTACTTCTTCAACTCGTCAATCGCGCGCACCGGGGGCGACGACATCGCCAGCGAGGCGGTGAAGAACCACATCAAGCAGATCGTGGGCGCCGAAGACTCTCGCAACCCGTACTCCGACCAGAAGATCGTCGAGCTGCTCAAGGCCCAGGGCATCGAAATCGCCCGCCGCACGGTCGCGAAATACCGCGAGGTGCTCGGGGTGTTACCGTCCAGCAAGCGAAAGAAGTACTACTGAACCCTGGAGTCGATGCCATGGCGCTCCCCGATGTGCTGATCGTCGACGACGACCGACTGCTCCGCGCGATGTTGAAAGACGCGCTCGCCGATGTTCCCTGCGAGCTCCGCGAGGCCGCTTCGGGTGATGAGGCCCTCAAGGCCATCGAAGAGCGCCCCCCGGCCGTGCTGCTGCTCGACCTGATCATGCCGGGCCAGAGCGGGCTCGAGGTGCTCAAGGCGCTCCAGCCGAAGCGCCTGCCGACCCACATCGTCGTCATCTCATCGCTCGATACGGAGTCGCTGGTGCAGCAGGCCATCGCGGACGGGGCGCACGGGTTTCTGGTGAAGCCGTTTCACCCGCTCGACGTTCAGAGCGTGGTGCGCGGCGCCCTCGAAGCCGTCGCAGGTGCCAAGGCGTGAGCACCTTCTGGCTGGCCGACGCGGAGTCGCGCGTGCTCGGCCCCATTGGGCTCGACGTGATTCGAGATCTCGCCCTGCGCGGCAAGCTGGCCGACGTGCGGGCGGTGTCGAAAGACGGCAAGACCTTCTTGCCGCTGGCCCAGGTGCCAGAGATTCAACAGGCCCTCGCCGCCCCCCGCAGCGTCGACGACGTGGCACGAGCCCAGGCCGAGGCCACGCGGCAGATCCGCGACTGGTTGGCGCTGGTGAAGACCCAGAGCTCGGCTGACGTGTTCCGCGTGCCACCCACGGCGTCAAAGGAGGCCTGGCGCGCGGCCTTCTTCAGCCTGGTGTACCGCTACGTGCCCGGGCGGCTCCCGGCCGACGCCACCCCGGAGCTGCGGCTGGCCTGTGAAGAGGCGTTCCTCCACCTCGCCGAGCGCATGGTCGAGGTCGAAAAGACCTTCCGCGCGCCCCGGCCCTCGAGCCCGTCGAGCATCTCGTCGATTCCGGCGGGTCCCGCGGTGGCGCCCCAGGTGGCGTGGCGGGGAGGCATGCTGCATGTGCGCCTCACCATTGCTCGCGGTGACGCCCGGCCCTTCACCATCGACCCCGAGAACTCGTGGCAGCACGACTGCCTCTTCGTGCACTCGCCAGAGCGGGTGATGATGAACTCACCCGCCGACGTCACCGTCGCCTTCGACGGCCACGTCAACCCCATTCACGCCAACGGCCGGGTGGTGGCGATTCGCCCCGCTCCGCTGAGCGGCTTCGCCCTCAAGCTGCTCGACCTGGGCGAGGCCCAGCGCTCCATGATCCGCACCTGGGTCGCGCGGGCTTCGTGAGCTTGCGTTTCACAGAGCCGTGACATCTGATTCGAGACCGACCGAGCGTTGAAAAGCCGGTTCATTCACCCACCTGGAGGCTTGCCGCACATGCAAATGAACATCACGTTCCGCCACATCGACCCGATTGATTCGCTCAAGAACTACGCGCGGGAGAAGGTGGAGCGGGTGAACAAGTACCTCGACAAGGCCACCGACTCGCACGTGGTGCTCTCGCTCGACAGGCACCTCCACCAGGCCGACATCACCATCCACTCCGGCAGCTACGTGCTGCGCGGCAAAGAGCGCAGCGAAGACATGTACGCCTCCATCGACCTCGCGATGGACAAGATCGAGCGCCAGCTCAAGCGCTACAAAGAGAAGCTCAAGAGCCACCACGGCAAAGAGCGCGTGCACCACCGGCAAGACCTCGTGGCCCAGATGCAGGTGCGCCACGCCGTCGTCGAGATGGAGCAGCCCGAGGTCAACACCCCCGACGCGCTGGCGAAGATCGTGAAGAAGAACGAGTTCCTCGCCCGGCCGATGTCGCTCGAAGAAGCCATCATGCAGATGGACCTGATGAACAACGAGTTCTACGTCTTCACCAACTCCACCACGATGGAGATGAACGTCATCTACCGCCGCAAAGACGGCCAGTTCGGCCACATCGAGGCCGGCGCCGCGAAGAAGTAGTCACGGCGTTTTCCCCGGCCGGGTGCTCCCTTTCGACGCGGGGAGCACCACCGGCAACACGCCCGGCGCACCGGCCAGCCCGAAGAGCGTGTTCGCCACCGCCTCGGCCGCCTCGGCCCGGTACGAATAGGTCAGCAGCACCGCCTGCGCGCGGCCCACGCGGTCAGCCAGGTACGGCAACCCCATCAGCACCACCACCACCGGCTGGGCGGGGTCGATCGCCTCGAGCAGCTCGAGTTGTCTCCGGTTGATGATGCCGAGCACCACCACGTCGGCCCCTTTCGTCACCTCCGCCACCTTCTGGCGCAGCGCCGTCGCCGCGCCCGCCCGGGGGAACGCCGGCACCACCAGCGACACCACCGGCGTGTGCTGGCGAAGGGCGTTGGGCAAGGAGCCGTCGGCGGAGACCACCACCACCCGCCCCTTCTTCAGCGGCAGCACCGACGGAGACGAACGGAAGAGCGTCACCGCCGCGGCCGCGATGGTCGAAGCCGCCACCCGCTCTGAGCCCACCTGCGCCAACCGCTCCGCGCGGGGAGGGAGTGGCGCGTAGAGACCTCGCCTGAGCTTCGCGGTGACGATGCGCCGCACCGCCGCGTCGACCGTGGCCATCGGGAGCGTCTCGGTGTTCACCGCGTGGAGGAGCGACTCCCAGACCTCGGTCTTTTTCTCCGCGCGCCACGGCACCAGCACCATGTCGGCGCCCGCCGCGATCGCGCGCACCGCCGCCCGCCCCACCCCGTAACGGCCGCCGATCGCGTCCATCTCCAGCTCGTCGGTCAACACCAGCCCGTCGAACCCGAGCTCCGTTCGCAGGAGCCCTCCCAGGACCGCCGGAGACAACGTCGCCGGCAGCCCGTCGTCTGACAGCAGAGGCGTGGCCACGTGGGCGGTCATCACCCCGTCGAGCCCCTCGGCCATGGCGTCGGAGAAGGGCTTGAGCTGCGCGCGCATCTCCTCGTGGGTGACGCGCAGCACCGGCAGCGCCGTGTGCGAATCGGCGTCGACCGCGCCGTGCCCTGGGAAATGTTTGGCAACCGTGACGATCTGCGCCGCTTGCTGCCCGCGAATGAAGCTGGCCCCGAGCGCGGCCACCACGGTTGGATCGTCGCCGAACGCGCGCACGCCGATCACCGGGTTCGCCGGGTTGGTGTTCACGTCGAGCACCGGAGCCAGGTTCATGTTGAAGCCCAGCCGCCAGAGATCGAGCCCCTGCGCCTTCCCGGCCGTGTACGCGAGTGCCACGTCGCGCGTCGCCCCCAGCGCCATGTTCCCCGGCAGCACCACGTTGCCGTCAGACAGGCGCACCACGTTGCCGCCTTCTTGATCGACCGCGATGAAGGGGGGAATACCGCCGACCAGCAGCTCCCGCACGTCGTCGTTGAGGGTCGCCGTCTGGGCAGCCCCGGTAATGTTGCGGCGAAACAGGCACACGCCTCCGACGCGTTTTCCGCGAACCAGCTCGGCGATGTCGTCGTCGACCGCGGTGCCGGCGAAGCCGACCATCATCAGCTGGCCCACCTTCTCTTCCAGCGTCAGCCCACGCACGATGGTGGCGGCCTCGGCGGCGAATGACGGCGGTGGCGGCGGCGCTGGGGCGGCGGCCTCAACGACCTCGACCGGCGCCGACGGAGGCACCTCAAGCGGCGGAAGAACGGCAACAGTTTCGACCGTTTCGGCCTCGACCCGGGTTGGCGGAACGCGCGGGGTGCACGCCGCCACGGCCAACCAGGTAACGACGCCCGCCATGAAGAACGGCGCCCAGCGTCCAGGCCTTGTGTTTCGACGTTCAGTTCGGTAGGCGCGCCCCCAAATGGCGATCATTCCTCTCGAACGCA
>JAEUJT010000227.1 GCA_016793525.1 Archangium sp.
GCGGCAACATCCATTGGGCGTTCTGCACGAGCTCGGCAACGGGCCCGCGAAAAGAGTCGATGATTGCTTCCCGTTCCAGCGCACTGCGCGAACTCCTGTTAGCGCTCGGCTTCGTCGTCGCGATCGTCGGGCGCACGCACGTCATCAAGCACCGCGGGGCATGCGACGGTTCCCGACGTCTCGTCACCTCGGGCAGCTGAAGCCGCTCACCCGCTCGACGATGCCGCGCGCAAAGAACACGTACAGCGCGTCATCTGACGCCCACAGCTTTGCGCCGGTGAGGCCGGGGTCGCTCATGCTCGCCAAGGCCACTGGTTCCCATCGGCCAACGCCATTGTCGCGGTCGACGACCAGCCGCTTGAGCCCCGTGGTGGTCAGCGCAAACGACTGGTTGCACACGCCCTCGTAGTCGAGCACCACCGATGTGCCCTCGGTGATGGCCGCGGCGGCCTTCACTCGACTCGGCAAGGTGTACACCGTGCCGTCGCGGTACCCCAACCGCACCCTTCGCCCCTCGGACCAGACCTCGGCGGCTTCTTTCGGTTCGGTGACGCTTTCGGTGGTGCGCCAGACGATGGCGTCGTCAGCCGCGACCCGAAACACCCGGCCGGCGGCGATGAGCCAGGCCTCGACGTAGCGCGCCAGCCGCGACGGCTCGGGGTCGGGCGGCAACACCACCATCGAGGTGATGGGGCTGCGAACCAGCGGCACCGTGACGAAGCCGATGCGCGGCACCTTGGGGTCGTCGAGCAGTTCACCACCGCTCGGCCGGAGCCCGTTCACCGCGGTCGACGACACGTCTGATGCGTACAGCGCGTCGCCCGAGCTGACGAGCAGCGTCACCCCTCCGTCGCCTCGGTCGGAGATGCCGGCTTGGTAGGGCGGGGTGAAGAACGACTGAGGCGCGGCGCCGGCCACCACGCCAAGCGAGTCGAACGACGGCGTGGGAAACGAAATGGCCACCAGCGCCGATTGGCCGGTGCTGGTGTCCGGGTCGAGAAACAGAAACCACTCGCCTCGGCCCTTCACGCTGCACACCATCTCGATGTCGTCGGACAGGAACGAGCCGAAGGTGCCGTTGCTGGGGTTGAAGCGAAAGCTGGCGCCTCGCACGATGGGTTTCGGCAGCCCTGAGCTCGAGCGCTCATCGACGAACACTTGGGGCCGCGTCAACGTGAGGGAATTGCCTTTGCCACTCACCACCGAGGGCGGGGCGTCGAGCAGCACTGGCGTCAAGGCGATGTGCCCACGTTCACCAGACCACCAGAGTTGGCCGTCTTGGCCCGCCACCACCCGCGTTCTCGCGCTCGAGGTCGACCGCGCCATGTTCGGTTGGTAGGGCGCGATGCCGTCGAGCAGGCCCAGCTGGGCCGTGCCACAGTTCGAGGTGTTGAAGATGCTCACCTGCACCGGCCCGCCGTCCGGGTTTTCGCACGCCGCTTCGACGTCGTACGTCTGGGCCGTCGGCGCGCCTGGGTCACGGTACTCGCTGTAGCTGACTGCCAAGTCGACGACCGCGCGCGAGTTTTCACACGGTGAGCACCGATTTCGACCAGTCGAGTAGTCGAACACCCGGTACGGGTCGCCCGGCACGTCGAGCTCACGGCAAAAGCCGGTGCCGGCGTCGGTCACGTCCACCCATTCCCAGGTGAGGACCTCGTCATAAAACTGTGCGCTGCCCGGGCTTCCAAACGTGGTGCGTACCACCGAGGCCATAAATCGGGTGCCACCCGACTGGGGAAACGCGATTTTCCGAGTGCGCCTGTTCGACAGGGGGAAGTCTTGTTCACACCAGGTTTCATGCATCGTGCGCGGCACCCACCGGGCTGCTGGAGGCACAGCGAGGCCCGCATCGACGGAGATGGCGTAGAGCGCGGTGGTGGTGGCGGCGAGGTATTGGGTGACGCCGCCCGACTCGCCGTCCCACGCGGTGACGTCGGTGATCTCCGCGTATGGCCGTGAAGGCGAAGCGAAGGGACCCACCACCACGAAGCCTCCGTCGGGGTCGCCGATGGCCACCTGTTGATCGTTGAAGGCGAACCACCGCGGCCGCGCGTCGCCTCCCGCGCGAAGGGTGGTGGGCAGAAACGGCAGCGAAATCGGTTGCGGTACCAACCCGCCGTCGACCGAAATGAGCGCGGTGACTTGTTGATCTGCCGTCATCGCCAGCGTCAGCCCGGGCAGCTCGACCAGCTGACTGACGCGGGTGGTGGCTGCGAAGGAGAACGAGGCCGTCTCGGAGTTGACCTCGCGGACCACTCCGGCGTCGCAGCCCATCGGGTACACCTGGCCGCCAAACCCGGGCCACACCGACATGCGCGTCACCGTGGCGCCGCGCCCAAAGCTGAACGACGCCCGCTGCTCGGTGCGGCCGCACACGTCGGGTGCCTCGTACGGCGAAGTTCCCGCCACCACCTCGGCCCGCGGGCGGGCAGGGGTCACCACGCGGGAAATGGGCGTGCCGGAGTCGGCGTTGGCCAACAGCCCGTCGCTGCTGCTGTCGAGGCACCGGTTGTTGAACGCACATCGCCAGGCGCGTTCGCAGTCGCCGTCGACCACGCAGTCGTACGGCGCTCCGGCATCGGTGTCGTGGCAACGCCCGTTGAGCCCGCAGCGCCACCCCACGGCGCAGTCTTCGGGCACGCTGGAGCGACACTCGACGTCACCAGCGTCGGCGCGGCTGTAACAGACCTTGTTTTTGCCGCAGTGCCACCCCGCGGTGCAGTTGGCGTTGCTCTCGCAGCGGTAGGCGCCGGGGGTTTTGGGGTCGACACAGGTGCCGTCGAGGGTGCACTGCCAGCCGGCCGTACAGTGGGCGTTGGTCGTGCAGCGGTAGGGGCCGGGCACCATCGGGTCGACGCAGGTGCCGTCGAGGGTGCAATGCCAGCCACCGGTGCAGTCGCTCGGCGCCGCACACTTCAACGTCGCGGGCACCTGGGGGTCGACGCAGAAACCGTCGAGCGCGCACACCCACCCGCCGGGACACTGGGTCGACGGGTCAACCGCGTCGCGGGTGCAGAGGTAGCGGTGACCTTCTTGGTCGTTGAAGCGAGAACACGCGCTCAGCGACAGCACGCCCACCAGCAGTGCGCGCTTCATGGAAACACCCCCACCCAGGCCATGCCATTGGGCGTCGGCACCAGCGCCGCGGTCGCGCCGCCCGTCTGTTCCGCCGAGGGCAGCAGCCACACGCCCAACCCAATCAACGCAGCGCCAGCGATGGCCGCGGTGAGCCCGATGATCTTCTGTTGCTGAATCGCCGCTGCCT
This sequence comes from Archangium sp., assembly GCA_016793525.1. Next base: position 3,269 of record JAEUJT010000227.1, read on the forward strand.
CTTGTCGGTAGGCACTGACGGGCTTGAGCACGAGCCCGCGCTGTTGATCGGCCAGCGCCACCTCGTTGAGCAGCACGTCTTCGCGCCCGAAGGCCTGAAACGCCAAGAGCCCACCGCCCACGAGCCCCGCCGCACCAGCGCCCAGCAACG
>JAEUJT010000234.1 GCA_016793525.1 Archangium sp.
CGCGGCGGTGGGCCGAGGGCCACGGGCTGCTGCACCCGAGCTACGACGGAGGCACCGAGCTGCTCGTTCGGCCGCTGCACCTCTGGTTCCTGCTCTACCTGGTGCTCTTCAGCGCGCTGGCGGCGCCGGTGGTGCCCTCGACGCCGCACCGGTTGGTGACGTGGGCGGGAAAAACCGTCGCGGCGCGGCCGTTCGTTCTCGTGCTGCTCACGCCGGTGACGGCGCTCACCACGGTGTGGGTGGGTGAAGCCACACCAGCCTTCTCCTTCGTGCCGCAGCTGGCGACGGTGTTGACCTACGGCCCATGTTTCGCGGTGGGCTGGGCGCTGTACAGCGCGAGAGACGACCTGGAAAACCTGAAGCCGTGGTGGCCGAGCCTCCTCGCCGGCCTGGCGCTGGCGACCTGGGTCACCTCTCGTCCGATTCAGTGGGAGCCGCCAGGCATGTGGCTGAGCGCGCTGGCCACCTGGTTGTCGGTGCTCGGCTCGCTGGCGCTGGCGGCGCGGCCGTGGAAGTCGAACCCCGTTCTCCAGCGCGCGGTGGAGGCGTCGTACTGGGTGTACCTCACGCACTACCCGCTGGTGGTGGCGGCGCAGCTGTCGTGGGCGCGGGAGCCGTGGCCGGTGTGGGTGAAATACGCGCTGGTGATACTGGCCACGACGGCGGTGACCTTCTGCACGCACGCGCTCATTCGCTCGGCGAGGGCGCGCCGCCGCGCCGCACTGGCGAGTCGCTGAGCGCTCACGCCGCCTGAAACGGGTACGTGCGGCCGCGACCCGAGCCAGCACATTTCGGCCCTCCGGCTTTACTCGCGTGCGGGGCCGCTGCCTTCGAACGACAAGCCGCCTGGCCGTGCGGCCGGGGCTCCGGCTTTCGCGTCGCGGCGAGACCAGAGGTTCTCCAACACCAGCACCCTCGAGTAGCCGAGCTCACGGAGCGAGGGCACGCCGAGGGTGGTGAGGGCGATGCGCCGGGTGGGCATCAGCTGATCGTCGCAGTACGCCACCACGCGCGCCGAGCGGTCAGGCAGCAGCTTGCGCACCACCTCGTCGGTGAGCTCGGTCGCGGGAATGTTGATGGCCCCGGCGAGGTGCTGCTTCGCGAACTGCTCCTTCGAGCGCAGGTCGACCACCACCACCGCCTTCTCCTTCTGCCAGGCGCGCACTTGCTCGGCCGTAGCCACCGCCACCGGGGCCACGAGCGCGCGGCGGTAAAAATCGCGCGGGCTGATCTCGACGACACCGCCGTCGGCCGACACCACCAGGGCACAGAGCGAGAGCAGGAGCATTGGCGTGCGACGCCTACCACGGGCCCGGAGTTCCCACCTGGCGGGGCTCATTTCTGAGCGGCGAGCCGGCGCGCTTCTCTCCTCGCGGGCTCCAGGACATTCTGCGGCCCGTGCGACGCGCAGCGCTCATCGCTCTCGGGTTGTGGAGTGCCTCTGGTTGCACCTGCACGCCGCCCTCGTCGGCGGTGCCCTTCGCCTGCGAGGCCACCCGCGACTGCGCCGACGACTTCGTCTGCCTCGAAGGCACCTGCGTGCTCCGCGCGGAGGTGGTGGTCGACGCCGGCCTGCCCGGTTCCTTCGCCATCGCTCCACGCTCAGGGCCCGTCGGCACGTTGCTGACGTTGTCTCGTGGGGTCGAGGTCGACTTCAGCGAAGCGGCGGCGGTGCGCATCGGCGGGGTCTCGGCGCTGGTGGTCAACGCTTCTCCAGAGCGGATGCAGGTGCTGGTGATGCCGGGTACGGCGGGCGGGCCGGTGGTCGTGACTCGGCGGAGCGGCGGCTTCGCCACGTCTGAAGACTTCGAGGTGGTGGAACTGGGCACCACCTTCGCGCAGCGCGCCGCCAAGTTGCGCCCGAGCGACGCGGTGGGCCGCGTGATTGCGTTCGGCTCCACGGTGGGGGTGAGCGCCGACGGGAAGACGATTCTCGCTGGAGGCTCGGGCGACGACATCGGCGTC
>JAEUJT010000251.1 GCA_016793525.1 Archangium sp.
CTGGACCAGCAGGTTGCCGTAGCCCTCGAGCACCGCGAGGTAGGTGGAGTCGAGCTGGTAGGCCTTCTCGTACGAGCTGAGCGCTTTGTCGCGGCGGGCGTTCTTCTCGCACACGTAGCCGAGGCGGTAATACCGGCGGCAGAGCTCCTTCGTCAGCTCGATGTCGTCGGGCGCCTGGGCGACTTTCTGCGAGAGCTTGGCGGTGACGATGGCGAGCATCGCCTCGCAGCGCTCCCACTTCTCGGTCGAGAGGTAGATGTCGGCGAGCGGGCGCGCGGCCTCGAGCGAATCGGGGATCAGCTTGAGCGCTGATTCATAGGCCTTGGTGGCGGCGTCGCGATCTTCACGGCTCTCGTAGAAGCGCGCGACCTCGAGGAACGCCTTGGCCCGCTCTTCTGGATCTTCTGTCTGCTCGGCTTCGTCGAGGAGCGCCTTCTCGTACGAGTCCCAATCTTTTTCGCCCTCGAACAGCCCCTTGAGGGTGCGAATCGCGGGCACGTACGACGGGTCGATGCGGAGCGCCTCTTGGTAGCAGCGCTTCGCCGCCGTCATGTCGCTCAACATGTCTTCGTTGATCTTGCCGGCGCGGAACCAGAGCTCGACCGCCTCGGGGTCGGCGCCGACGGCCTGCGCCTCGCGCTCCAACATCTCCAAGGCGAAGGGCCAGTTGCCGCTGCGCTCGTAGAGCTTGCCGAGAGCGTGCATCGCCGGCCGGCACGAAGGGCTGACGTCGAGCGCCTGGTGGTACGCGGTGACAGCGCGGTCGACCACCTTCATCTGCTGGTGGAAGACGTCGCCCATTTCGACGCAGATCTCGGCCTTCTCCGCCGGGTCGATCAGCAGCTGAAAGTGCCGCTCGAGCACGCCGACCAGCTCTTCCCACCGGGCCTGCGCCTTGCGGAGCCGCTCGAGGGTCTTGATCGCCTGCAGGTTCGCCGGGTCGATCTGCAGCGCGGCGTCGATGCACGAGTCGGCGTTGGCGAAGTTCTGGTACCGCTCTTCCCAGATCGACGCGCTCTTGAAGAGCACCTTCACCCGCTCGCGGTAGTCTTGCGCGAGCTCGATCTGCCGCTCGTAGACGGCCAGGAGCTCGGCCGGGCGATCCAACCGAGTGTACAGCCGCTCCAACGACTCGAGCGCGACGGGGTTGCCGGGGTCGAACTCGAGCGCCTGACGGAAGCCGGCGACCGCGGCTTCATCGTCTTGGAGATCGCGCTCGTAGACCTGCGCGACGTCAACTTGGAGCTTCGAGCGTTCTTCGGGCGTGGCGACGAGATCGCGCATGCGCAGCAACGCGCTGGCGACGCCGGCGTAGTTCTCTTGCCGCCGCTGGAGCTCGGCCAAAATCGAGAGTGTCCCGGTGTCGGGCTCGAGGTCGATGGCCCGCTGCAGGGCGCGCTCGGCCTCACCGGCGTCATTGAGCTGCTCGTCGAACACCCGGGCGATCTCGCGCAGCACCTCTTTGCGCTTCTCGATGCTCGGGGCGGCTTCGAGCTTCTGCTCGAGGGAGACGATGTATTCCCGGTTCTGGCCGCGCCGGTTGAACATCGACGACAGGCGCTCGAGGGCGCGCTCGTTGGTCGGGTCGAACTCGAGAATCTTGCGCAGCGACGCCTCGGCCGCCTCGGGCTCGTCGAGCTTGGTGTCTTGCACCCGCGCGAGGGTGAGGAACATGTGCTCGGCGAGCGGCCCCTTCGGGAGGCTGTCGGCGACCTCTTCGTAGACGGCGGCGAGCTCTTCGTGGCTTCCCGTCTCGTCGGCCAGGCGCTCGACCTGCTCGCGAACCAGATCATCGGTCGCGTCGATCTGCAGCGCGCGGCAATACTGCAAGAAGGCGGCGTCTTTCTGGCCGAGCTTCTGCTCCTGCACCTTGGCCATGGTCAGCAGCGAGCCGACCTTCTCTTCGGGCGTGAGCAGGTGCGGCAGGAAGCGGTCCATCACCAGCGTGTAGTTGCGCCAGTCGTTGACCTTGGTGTGCAGCTCGAGCAGCTGGTCGTAGGCCTGCTTATTGGCCGGGTCGATCTCCAACACGCGACCGAGGGCCGCAGCAGCGCTCTCGGGCTTCCCTGCGGCGGTTCGCCACATGTCGGCCAACATGAACATCGACTGCACGGCGCTCTCGCGCTCCTCGAGGTTGAGGAACACCTGCGCCCGCGCCTCGAGCACCCGCACCACGTCGGGCCACGACTTGAGCTGGAAGAACACGGCGTAGAGCCGGTCGAGCTCGGGAATGGTGTGCGGCTCGACCTCCAACGCGCGGCGCCCGGCGTCGAGCGACTCTTCTCTCCGGGGAGACCCGGCGATGATCTCCGCCAGGCGGATGCGGATCTGCTTCACCCCGCTCGGGTCTTCTTGGAGCGGGATCAGCCGGCGCAGCACGATCACCAGATCGTCTTTGCGGCCGAGCGCCTCGAAGATGTCCCTCAGCGCGAAGAGCGAGATCTGGTTCCGCGCGTCGCGATCGAGCGCCGCCTTGAACGCGGCCACGGCGTCTTCGGGCTTGTTCAGCTTCTCGAACAGCACCTTGCCGAGCCGCTCGTTGAGCCGCACCAATTCGCGCGGGTCGACGGTGGTCTGCAGCTTGGCGACGAGGAGCTCTCTCAGTTCCTCGAAGCGGCTGGCGCGCTCGAGCAACACGTTGAGCGCCTCGAAGGCCTGCTCGTTGCGCGGGTTCTTGCTCAGCAGCTCGCGGTACAGGGTGATGGAGTTGTCGACGTCGCCGATGCCCTCTGACGCGGTGAGCGCCATCTTGGTCAGCACCCGCTCGCGCTCGGGGCCCTGCACCAGCGTCGCCTGGGTCTCGAGCACCTTGTAGAGCTTGTCGTTGCTCTTGGCCTGCTCGTAGATGGTCTCCAGCGAGCGCAGCGATGGCAGGTGCTTCGCGTCGGCGGCCAGCACCTTCTCGAACGCGCTCGCCGCGCGGTTCATGTCGTCGAGTCGCTCGGTGACCAGCTGTCCCAGGCGGAACGCGAGCGCGACCTTGTCGGCGGCCTCGGTGGCGCCATCGGCCATGGCCTCGAGGGCGTCGGCCTGCTCCATCGGCTGATCGAGCTGACCGTAGAGCCGATCGAGCGCGGCCAGCGCCTTGCCGGCAATGCCGGGGTGGAGCGCTCTCGCCCGCTCGTAGAACAGCACCGCACGCTCGGGCTCCTTGAGCTGCTGCTCGAGGATCTGGCCCAAGGTGAAGCACACCTGCGCGGAGTCGGCCGGCTCGGTGATGCGGCCCAGCTCGGCCTCGTACGCGGCGGCCAGCTCGTCCCAACTCGAGGCGGCCTGGGCGGCGGCTTCGAGCTTCTTCCGCAGCGCGGCGTCGTTCGGGTCTTCTTTGAAGGCGCGGTACAGCGCCAGGTACGCGAGCTCGGGCTCCGACTGCGCGTCGCGAATGCTGGCGAGCTCCATCAGCAGCGTCTTGCGCTCGACGGCGTCGGGTGACACGCCAGCGCGGACCTCGATCAGCTGCGCCAGCTTGGCGGGGTCACCCTGGCGGTACGCGCGCAGCAGCACCTCGACGGCGGGCTGGTTCTGCGGCTCCTTCTGGACGATCGCCTCCATGCGCTGGAGCGCCCCAGCGTGGGTGGCGTTCTGCGACAGCAGCCAGCTGAACAGCTCGATGGCGCCGGCCTTGTCGAGCAACCGGGTCTCGCGCACCACCGCCAGGCGGAACACGAGCGGAGACTGCTCTTCGGGCGGCAACAACTTCGCGCGCCGGGTGATGACGTCGGCCAGCTCGGGCCAGCGCTGCTGCGCCTCACACAACGTATCGAGCCGCTCGAGCGCGGTGACTTCATCGGGCTTGAGCTCCAACACCCTCCGCAGCGAGGTGAACGCCGACGCCGGGTCGCCCTGCCCTTCTTGCACCGTGGCGAGCTGGAGCAGCAGCGCGCACCGCCGGCCCAGATCTTCTTCGACGGTGAGCTGCCGCTTGATCACCTCCAGCAGCTCGGCGCCGCGGCCACCCAAGGCCAACAGCTTGCCGGCTTGCTCCAACGCCTCGGCGTCGGTGGGGGCGACCTCGAGCACGCGCTTCCAGCTCTCGACCGCTTCCGACGACTCGTCGTTCTGCATCTGCAGCCGCGCCAGCGCCCGGTACGCGCCCGCCCGGGCCGCGTCGTTCGACGCCTTGGGGGCGACCTCACCCAGCAGCGCGATCGCCTCGTCCATCACGTCGCTCTTGCTTGACAGCGTCAAGACGAGCTCGAGGTTCTTCGCTTCGTTGGGGTCTTCGCGGAGCGCCCGGCTGGCGGCCACGAAGGCCATCTCCGGGTTGTCCATCTGCTGCGCGTAGACGTCGGCCATTTTGCGCAGCAGGCCAGCGCGCTCGACGGGGAGGGGCTCGGCGCCGACCTGCGCCTCGAGCATCTGCACCAGCTTGAGGTGCTCGCCCTCTTCGGCGAACACGGGCTCGAGGGTGCTGGCGGCTTCACCTTTGAGGGGATTTTCGGAGCGTGCCATTTCTTCGAGTGCGCCGACGGCCCCAGCGTGTGCGGGTCGACGTCGCAAGACCTCCTGAAACGTGGTGAGGGCAGCGCGCGGGTCGCCCAGTCGGCTGAGTCTCAACCGACCGAGGCGCACGAGCAATTCGAGCGCCGCTTCTTCATGGTGTTGACTTTCAGCGAGCGCCGCTTCGCGCACCAACAGCGCCGCCAGCTCGGGCCAGCGCTCGAGCTCGGTCAGCACGCGGCCCAGCAACTTGAGCGCGTTCTGGTCGTCAGGGCGGCGCTCGAGAATGGCCTGGTAGCACTGCGCCGCCAGCCGCTTGTCGCTCAGCGCGTCGTCGGCCAGCGCCGCGAGCTCGAAGAGCAGGTTCAGCTGCGCGTCGACGTCGGGCTCGACCGCCACCTGCCGCTGCATCACCGCCGCCAGCGCCTTCACGTCAGACGTGCGGGTGTAGAGCCGAGCCAGGGCGTTGAGCGCGGGCCGGTCTTCGGCGCGGCGGGCCAGCACTTCGTTCCACGCTTGGGCGGCGAGGTCGAAGCGCTCCAGCCGCTCGGTGGAGATCACCGCCAGTCGCCGCCACAGCTCGACCGTCAGGGCCTCGCTGACGCCACGCTCGAGAGCGTCTTGGTACGCCGACGTCAGCTCCTCGAAGGCGCCGAGATCGGCCGCGAGGCGCTCCAGCGCTTCGCGCGCATCTTCGTCGTCGGGTCGCTCGGCGAAGGCGCGGAGCCGCGTCGTGAGCGCGAGGGCCTTTTGCCCGGTGGCCTCGCGGAGGGTCGCCAGCTCGGTCAACATCGCTCGGCGGGCGTCGCCGTCGGTCGTGGGCACCATCGCGTCGAGCACGTCGACCAGCTTCTTGAAGTCGCTCGCGGCGCGGTACACCGGCTCGAGCACCTTCGCAGCACCGACCCGCACCTCTTCATCGGTGAGCAGCGCCTCGAGCCCGGCCACGGCGTGGAGCTCGCTCGGCACCGCGCTCAGCGCCTCTTTGTACGCCTCGAGCGCCTCGTCTTGCCGCTCGAGCCGCACCAGCACGCCGGCACGCTTGTTCCACGCGGCCGCACGCGCGTCGGGGTCGGTCAGGGCGCGCGCGAGTCGGGTCAGCACCTCGGCCTGCTCACCCCAGCGATGCTCGTGCGCGTAGAGCCGATCGAGCGCCTGGAACGCCTCGACCGAGTTCCCCAGCGCCGCGGCTTCGACGTACGTCGCGATGCCCTGCTCCGCGTTGCCCGCGGTATCGAACGCCGCGCCGGCTTTCATCAACAGGTCGAGCTTCTGCGCTGGGTCGGCCGCGAGCTGCGCGTGCTTCAGGTACACGTCAGACAGGCTGCGCGCGTTCTGCGACTGCTCGAACAAGGTTTGCAGCGCCTGGAGCGCCTGCCCGTCATCGGCCTGCGCCTCGAGCAGCGCCTTCCACACCCGAATGGCGTCGTCGGTCTCGCCCTGCTCCTGGTGGATTACCGCGGCGCGCCGTAGCCAACGCAGCTTCGCCGCCAGATCGACCGCGTTTTCGCCGGCCGACTCGTAGATCTCCGCCAGCTCGGCGAGGGAGCCGGTCTGGGTCGCCAGCCGCTCGAGCTCAGGCTGCAGCTCATCGCGATCGACGCCCTCGGCGAAGGACTTGAGCGCCTGCATGAACGCGGCTTCGGGCCGGCCGAGATCGCGCTCGAGAATGACGCGCTGCTCGCGGCGGAGCACGGCGCCTTCTTGCGGAGTGGAGATGTTCGCCAACCGCGCCTCACGCAGCGCAAGTCGGCGCTGGTGGTCGCTCCCCGCCGCCAGCACGGGGTCAAGCAAGGCCATGGCCTCGGCGGCCTCTGGCACCGGCTGGCGCACCAGCGCCTCGAGCGCCGCGCGGGTCCCTTCGTGGGCGGGATCAGCGGAGAGGATCTGCCGGTACAGCTCCACCGCGCCGTGCACGTCATTCAAGCGGAGCTGACGGACCTGGGCCAAGCGGAACTGGAGCTCGAGGCCACCAGGCGTCCCCGCTTCTTGGGTGCAGCGGAGCGACAGCGCGAAGGCAAGCTCCGCGGGGCGATCGAGCTGGGTGGAGAGCCGATCGAGCGCGCTCGCCGCGTCTTTCGCCATCGCGTCGCGCGAAGCCACCCGGCGCCAGTTGGCCGAGGCACGCTCGAGATCGTTCAGCTTCTGCTCGGCGACGATCGCCGCTTCGCGATCGAGCGCGCCTTTGGTCTCGAGATCTTGCTCCAGGGCGGCGAGCTGCTCGGTGAACACCACCACCTCGGGCCACGCTTCTCGCGCCCGGTGCAACCGGTGGAGCGCCCGCAGCGCCTCGAGGTGCTTCCCGTCAATTTTCAGCGCCGACGTCAGCTGGGTGATGGCTCCCGGAACGTCGTCGACCTTCTTCTCGAGCACCTCGGCGAGCTCGAGCCGCAGCGCCAGCTCGGCCGGCCCGACACCGTGCTCGATGATGTCTTCGAGCGCCTCGACGTAGCTGTCGAGCGTGTCGGCTGCCTCGGCGGCGTTCCGGGTCGCGGTCCTCAGCGCTGCATCACCGGGCGCCTCTTTCAGCGCGGTGACAAGGGAGACGAACGCGAGCTCGGGCTGGCGGAGCGAATTGGCATGGAGATCGGCGGCCGTCTTCAGCGCCTGAACGCGCTCTCCGGAGTCCTTCGATGTCTCCGCGATGACCGCCCACATCGCCGTCTGCCGACGGTGATCGTTCGCGTGGGTGAGCGCCGGCAACAGCGCACGGGCCGCGGCGCCGCGGTGGGTCTCGTCGTTCAGCAGCTGTTCAAGCGCGGAGATCGAATCGGCGTCGCTCGGCCGCTGCGTCAGCACCTCGGCGTAGCGGCGAATGGCCTCGGCCTTGTCGCCCAGCGCCGTCTCCAGCAGCCGCGCGCGGGACACGCCCACGGCCGCCGCTTTGTCTTTCTCGCCTTGCTGCTCGTAGAGCGCGACCAGCTTCGCCTGCACATCGACCAGCTCGCGGAGCTGCCACGCCTCCTCGAGCGCGTTGGCCAACTGAGGCAGCAGCTGCGCCTCGTCACCACCGGCCTTCAGCGCTTCACTCAGCGCGGTCGCGACCTCGCGCGGGCGCTTGGCCTCGCGGTTGACCTGCGCCACCTGGAGCCACACCTCGACGCGCTCCGGACCTTCTCGGAGCGGCGCCAACAGGCGCAGCGCACCGTCGGCCTCGAGCCAGCGCTGATGGCGCAGCCAGAGATCTGAAAGCCGCGAGAGGATCAACCGATCGCCCGGCGTCTTCAGCGCCGCCGCCTGGAGTGCCGCCGCCGCGTCGGCGACGGCCTTCACCTCGTCGGCGAGGGCAGCCGCGTCGAGCCACATTGCGCGCGCCGTCGCCGCGTCGGCCACCTCGGCCGCCTGGGTGGTCAAGATCCGCGCGAGCTCTTGCTGCGCACCCAACACCCGCGCCAACCGTGCCGCCTCGACGCGGAACGACGCATCGGCGGGGTCGAGCGCGACGCCGCGGAGCCGAAAATCGAACGCCGCGCGGCCGTCGAGCAGGCGGTGCTCCGACGTATCGGCCAACAGGGCCAGGAGCCCCTTCTTGTCGGCCAGCTCCTTCGCCGACGAGAGCAGCACCAGCAGCGACGCCACCTGCCGCTGCACGTCGCCGTTCTGCGCGTAGTGCGGCGCCAGCAACCGAGCGACCTCGGTCTGCCGAATACCCAGCGCCGCCAGCCGCTCGAGGCCACCGATGATCGTGGCCGTGGTGACGCCCTCCTCCACCAGGCTGATGTACAGGTCGGCCGCGGCGTCACGGCGATCGAGCCGCTCCGCGTAGAGCTGGGCCAGCTGAGCCCGCCACGACTGCCGCGCCTCGGGGCCATCGGCCAGCGCGACCAGCTGCTCCGCGACCGACGCCGCCTCGGCCCACGAGCCAAGGCCCATGGACGCGGTGAAGAGCTTCTGCAGCGTGGTCACGCTGTGCGGGTCGAGCTCGAGGATCTTGCGGTACACTGCGGCTGCGGCGGCGGGGTCGACTGACGCCGCTTCGAGCTTCTTCGCTTCGGCCTCGAGCTTGGCGCGCGGGTCGGTGGGGAGCTCCGCGAGCTGCTTGCGAATGGCCGTCACCGCGTCGTGGGCGTCGACCGAGTCGGGCTGCCGCGCGAGCACCTCGTTCCACGCCTCGTGGGCTTCGATGGGGCGCTCCATCGCCTGGAGCAGCTGGCCCAGCGCCGTCCACAAGGGCAGCTCGGCCGCCGGTGGCGCGACCTGAATCGCCCGCCGCAGCGCCAACGCCAGCGGTTGCTGAAGCTGCGCGCGCCGGGCCGCGGCAGTGAGCGCCATCAACAGGCTCTGCTTGCCTGGGTCGAACGGCAGCGCGAAGGCCAACGCCGCGAAGGCACGGGGGTGATCGCCGGCATCTTCACACAGCAACGAGACCGCCTCGCACAGCGCCACGCGCTCGGAGACAGGCTTGGGCGCAGACACCGCCACCTCGAGCAATGGCCAAGCGCGCTCGAGTTCGCCCGCGGCCACCAGCATCGAGGCCAGCCGGAACGCGACCGGCGCGTGGTGCGGGTCGACCGCGATGGCCGCCTCGAGATGCGTACGCTCGAGCGCCTCGTCCTTCAGCACGCGCAGCGCGACATCGGCCAACGTCACCCGCATCGCCACCTGCGCCGACTTGTCTTTCAGCGTGGTGACGTGCCGCTCGAGCAGCTTCACCCCGTCGGCCCCGCGGCCCACTTGGATCAACATCTCGCACGCGAGCTCCGCCGCGTCGGACCGAGCGGGGTTCAGCTTGGCCGCGCGCTCGAAAGCCGCCGCCGCCTCGGCACCGTCGTTGAGCTGGGTCAGCAGAATGCCGCCGATGCGCAGCTCGAGGTCGACTTGCGCCTCTTTGTCGCGCGTCTCCGCCGCCAGCTTGCTGAACACGGTCAGCGCGGCCCGCATGTCGCCCGACTTGTGCGCCACCGTCTCGAGCAAATTGAGGGCGGCGGGCATCGCCGGCCACAGCGCGAAGCAGCGGTCGATGAATTCTTTGGCTTTGGCCACCGCGGTCGGCTCGTAGAAGGCGTAGAGCCGCGCCGCCTGCAGCGACAGCCGAGCCGCCGCGCGCCGATCGCGCTCCTCGAGCGACTGGGCCTTGAGCTGCTTCACCTTCTCGCGCCAGACGTATTCGAGCTTCGCCAGGTCTTTCTGCACCTGGTGGGCGCGCGGGTTCTTGTCGTCGATGGCCAGCGCGCGAACGAGGGCCTTCGTGGCCAGCCCGTGGTCGTGCGGAGACAGCAGCAGCCCTTCCGCGAAGGCGACGTATTCGTCGAGCAACGCGGCCTCACCCACCGCTTCGCGCTCGCGCTCGAGGCTGTCGAAGGCTGCGGAGGAATGCTCGTCGGCCATCAACAGCCGCCGCGCGCGCCGGTACCCCAGCGGCTCAGACGGAGCGACCCGCGTCGCGAGCTGGCAGCACAGCACCGCGCGGTGGCGGCGGCCCAGCTTGGTCTCGTACAGCTCGGCGGCGGCGAGGTAGTGCGCGGCGGCGGCAGACCCGGTGGTGGTCAGCGCCATGCGCTCCAGCGTCTCGGCCAGCAGCGCGAAGTCGGCGCGACCTTCGGCGATCTGCCGCACGCCGTTGAGGGGCTCCCGAGCGTTCGGGGCGTACACGAGCGCTCGGCGGAAGAGCTCTTCAGCCCGCACCGGGTTGCCCAGCCGAGTACGCGCGAGATCGGCGGCGCGCGACAACAAATGCCCCGCTTCTTCAGGCTTCGGAACCTCGCGGGCCCGCGCCTCGTACAGGCGGATCAGCTCTTCGACGCGGCCCGCTTTTTCAAGGGTGGCCTCGACGTCGCCAAAGGCTTTCTCGCCAGAAACAGGTGCCATGGGAGAGCGGAGACCTTAGCCCCCGCTCGCCTCAAAACAATCGAGAGTTTCGCTGGTTACGCCGATGCGGCAGGTGGCGGAACCGGGTCAGACGGCGGGGTCTGGAGCGCCTCCACTGAAGCCGCACCGTCAGCCGCGGCGTCACCTTCAGCGGCGGCCTTGGCTTTGGGCTCCGGCCTCGGGAGCGCGGCCACGCGATCGGCATTCGCGGTGTCACCGGCGCGGCGGTACAGCTTCTGGGCGCGATCGAGGTGCCCCGCGGCTTCGGCGAACTCCGCCGCCCGGGGGAACTGCTCGAGCTGCTCGAGCACGAACGACGCCTTGTCTTTGCGGCCCGCCTCGAGCCACGACTCGACCGCGGTCGACAGGTCGCCCAGCAGCTCTTGCCACTTGGCCTTCGCCGAGATGTCGTTGGCGTCGATCGACTTCTGCAGGTGCTCGCTGGCCAACACCTTGGCCTCTTCGTCGAGCTTCAGCTTCTGCATGAAGTGGAACGCCTTGGGCGCCGGGAGGGGCTTGAGCACCTCCAACGTCTTCGCCTTGTCGCCGGTGCTCAGCAGCACGGTCGCCGCGCCGAGGCGGTCGCCGCGCTCGATCAGCGACGTCACCTCGAGCTCGCGCACGCGGTTGACGGCCGCCAGATCTTTCGCGCGCTCATAGGCTTTGCGAGCCAGCGAGAACTTCTTCGCCCGCTCGTACGCGAGGCCCGCCTGATCGAACTGCTTCGCGCGCTCGTACAGTTTGGCCACCGCATCGAAGTCGTTGCGAGCCACCTGATAGGTCATGAGGCGCTCCCACGCCTGCGCGCGCTCGAGCACGAAGGCCACGTCGGCAGGCTTCATCTTCGCAGCGATCTCGGTGAACTTGTCTTCGAGCCCGCCCAGCGCGGCGTTGCGCAGCGCGGCCTTCAGATCGCCGCCGATCTCGAACAGCCGCAGCGCCCACTCGTGCGACTTGTGCTGCTCGTGCATGCGC